>CAYYAV010000141.1:0-5128 GCA_964469865.1 uncultured Fusobacteriales bacterium
AAAATTATAGGAGAAATATTAAAAGTAAGTCAGAGTAATTTTTCTTCAATAAATAAAAAAGAACTACTTTGCTTAAGCAGTTCCTTTTTCATATTTTCTAATCTATATAATCTTCTATTTCTACTGGACTTATTCCCCATATTTCTGTAGCATATTCCATAATCGTCCTATCTGAACTGAATTTTCCCGAATTTGCTATATTTATCAGTGCCTTCCTTGCCCAATCCTTTTTATCCTTATATGCAATATTTACTCTATTCTGGGCTTCCCTATATTCTTCAAAATCTTTTAGAAGAAAATAAACATCAGGTCTTGACCCATCAGATCCGTATAGTAGTGATGTCTGCAATTCCCTGAAAATCCCTTTATGATTATCATCATAAGTTCCATCAGCCAGCTGTTCTACAACTTTTCTCAGTCCTTCTACACTATCAATCACATCAAAAGGATTGTACCCTCCATTATGCTGAAGTTCTTCTACTTCATTGGCTTTCATTCCAAATATAAAGGCATTCTCTTCTCCCACTTCTTCTACTATTTCCACATTGGCACCGTCTAATGTTCCTATAGTCAATGCTCCATTTAACATAAACTTCATATTCCCTGTCCCTGAAGCTTCCTTACTCGCAGTTGAAATCTGTTCTGAGACATCTGAAGCTGGAAATATTTTTTCTGCAAGAGAAACTCTATAGTTTTCAAGAAATACTACCTTTATTTTCCCATTAATATCTGCATCATTATTTATTTTTTCAGCCAGTGCATTTATCAGTTTTATTATACCTTTGGCTCTTCTATACCCAGCTGCAGCCTTTGCTCCGAATATAAATGTTCTTGGCTCTATGTCGAGTAATGGATTTTCTTTCAGCTTATTGTATAAATCCATTATGTGTAATACATTTAATAGCTGCCTCTTGTATTCATGAAGCCTTTTTACCTGAACATCAAAAATAGAATTTGGATTTACTTCAACTCCTGTTGTTTCTTCAATATATTCTGCTAACTTATATTTATTATTTAATTTGATTTCAGAAATCTTTCTGAGCACATTATCATCATCCAGGAACTGTTCCAGTTTCTTTAATTCAAATAAATCAGTAATCCATTTATCACCGATTAGAGATGTTATAAGCTCTGCCAGCTCAGGATTTGATTTTAACAGCCATCTTCTCTGAGTTATACCATTTGTCTTATTTAAGAATTTTTCTGGATAAAGGTTATACCAGTCTTTTAGCTCTGAATTTTTAAGAATTTCTGTATGAAGGGCTGCTACTCCATTCACTTTATGAGATCCTACAATAGCCAGCCATGCCATTCTTATTTGACTATTTCCTATAATAGACATATACTGGATTTTCTGCCAGTCTCCAGGATATTTCTGATTCAATTCCATTACAAATCTTCTGTTTATTTCTTCCACTATCTGATAAACTCTTGGGAATAGTGGCTGAAATAATGATATATCCCATTTTTCCAAAGCTTCTGCTAAAATTGTATGGTTAGTATAGGCAAAAACTTCTCTACATATATTCCATGCTTCATCCCAGCTTATTTTTTCATCATCAAGTAATATTCTCATTAATTCAGGTATTGCAATAACAGGATGTGTATCATTAAGCTGTATTGCTGTTTTTTCAGAAAATTTTGAGAAATCATTTCCGTATACTGACTTATATCTTCTGACTATATCCTGTAATGATGCTGATGTAAAAAAGTATTGCTGTTTCAGCCTTAACTGTTTTCCATCCTTTTCTGTATCATTTGGATAAAGTACTCTTGATATATCTTCCGCCTGTACTGCCTTTGCTGATGCCTGCAGATAAGTCTGATCATTGAACAGTTGTAAGTCAAACCCTTCAGGAGATCTGGCTTCCCATAATCTCAATGTATTTATTGTATCATTTCCATATCCAACTATAGGCACATCATATGCGATAGCGTGGACATTTTCTGTATTTACTCTCTTAAAATAGTCTTTTCCTACTTCATCTTTATATATTTCTATCTGTCCACCAAATTTTACTTCAAATATCCTGTCCATTCTTTTTATTGACCACGGATCCCCATATTTTGTCCAGTCATCAGGATATTCTACTTGAAATCCATTTTCTATCCTCTGCTCAAACATTCCGTACTTATATCTTAATCCATATCCGTGAGCAGGTAAGCCACATGTTGCCATAGAATCCAGAAAACACGCCGCAAGTCTTCCCAGTCCTCCATTTCCAAGTCCAGCGTCAAGCTCCCTGTCTTCCAGCTTGTTTATATCTACTCCTAACTCATCCAGCGTCTCTTTTACCGCTTCATTAATCTGTAAATTTATAAGGTTATTTCCTAGATACCGCCCCATCAAAAACTCAGCTGAAAAATAATAAGCCTGTTTGACTTTCTTTTTAGCGTAAGTTTTTTTAGTATTATACCAATTTTCTACTATGTAATCCAAAGCTGCCCTGGATACTGCATAATATAGTTCAAATTCATGAGCTTCCTCCATTGTTTTTCCAAACTCTCTTCTCACTTTCCTGATTATGCTTTCTTTAAATTGGCTTTTGTTGATTGTCATATTTCCTCCTACTTTTTCTCCTTTTTTAAAATTTTATATCTTTAGCTGCTTTCCATTTTTGCGTACTCATTATTATACACATTTTTTATTTTTTTTTCCAGCTTTTTTCCTTTATAGCTGAAAAATTAATATTCATTTAATTCAATCTATTCCCATCAGTTCCTGATAAAGGGTTTTTATAAAACTGTCTGTCATCCCCGACAGATAATCTGTTACAAGCAGAAGCCTTAAATATAGCCTGTAACTGTAATCTTTCCTTTTAAATTCATCTTCAGAAATTTCTTCCTTTTTAATTTTTTCAGTATATAATGCACTATAATGCCTATAAATATGCCTCTGATTTTCCGATAATATTGAAATATATTTCCTGTCTATACCTGTCAGCTCATTTTCATAAGGAGTATCCCAATAAAGTATTGAATTTATAAAATTATCCATAAAGTAATTTAGTATGTTGCTTGCAGTTATTTCCATCTTTAATATGGATTTTGACTCAAAAACTTCCCTAAATGCAATTTTTTTTAATATTTTTATTAATTTTTCACTTTCAGTATCTTCAAAAAGATCAGTTTTGAACTCTCCATTCATTATAATATCATAATTTTTTATAAAAGATTCCACCACATTTCTTATGAACATTCCCTGAACGGAAACTACCCACCTCTGTACGGCATACAAAGCAGGGCTGTCATAGCCTCTTTTTTCAGCATATTCCCTGTATTCCATTAATTTATCAGCAATTTTTTCACCATCCTCCATTTCTTCCTTCATAGTTTTTATAAATTTTTCAAAATTTATAAACCCTTTTTTCATACCATCTTCTATATCTGCAGTACAGTAAGCGATGTCATCCGCCGCTTCCAGTATAAATGTAAGGGGGTGTCTATAGACTACGTTACTTTCCACATCATAAGTTCCTGTATTTTCAACGATTTCTCTGAACAGTTCTTCTTCGGCAAGATTATATCCCATTTTTTTGTCTTTTATATTTCCACTTTCCTTATTTATATTAAGTGAATTTACAGGATATTTTACAAGTGTGTTAAGCAATGCATATGTAAGGTTCATACCATTTTCATCTACTAGAAAATGAAGTTTTGATACTACTCTTATTGCCTGTGCATTTCCTTCAAAGAATAGAAGATCATTCTTCATCTGCTCACTTAACAAGTCTTCCAATTTTAGTATATTTCCATTTTCATCTTTCATTCCTATTTTTTTTATATTTTTGGAAAACCAGTCCCTTATGGTATCTTCTCCAAAATGTCCAAAAGGAGGATTTCCTATATCATGTAAAAGTCCTGCACTCGCAAGGATATTTGTTATTGCTGTAGCGTCAGATACTGTAAACTCTTCATCCAGTTTATTCTTTATTATTTCATCTGCTATTGACTGTGCAAGTGATTTTCCAAAAGATGAAACTTCTATGGAATGAGTAAGTCTTGTCCTTATAAAATCATTCTTTTCTAATGGAAAAACCTGTGTTTTATCCTGTAACCTCCTAAATGAAGGACTGCTTAAAATTCTATGATAGTCTCTCTCAAAATCACTTCTCAGATCTGTGTACATATATCTGTTTTCCTCAAAAATTTTCATATTTTCCATAGTCTTCCTACTGCTTCTAGGTCTCTGACTACTAGCTGAAAGCAAATTTTTCCAGTTCATTCTGTATTTTCCCATTTTTCACCTCAATCTATCTCATTTTATTTTCTAATTTTTTACAAAAAAACTCCCTGCCGCTACTTATTATGGTATAATAGAATCCCATAAAACCTAGTCCGAGGGAGTACAGAAACTGTAAATGCAATTATCTACAGCTCTTCTGCTATTAAAAATATGCTATTCTTGCAAGAATATCCTTTATAAGATTTAAAATCATAAAAGCTATTATAGGAGAAATGTCAATTCCTCCATTTCCGAGTGGAATAATAATTCTGAACAGATTCAAAAATGGATCAGTCACTTTTCTTACCATATTAAAAAATGGTGAAGTCCTTCTAGGATCCAACCATGATCCAAGGACAGATACAAGTATTATTATTGAATATAAATCTATCAGCTTAAATAATGCGTATAACATCTCTTCTCCTAATCTTTATTTACTTAACACGTCTTTTGATTTTATCATATATTCCAGTCCTGATAATACAGTCAGAATAAGAGGTAGCAATAATAATATGTTATTTACCGTATATCTTAAAGGAATTAATATTATTAATGATAAAGCTACCATCTGTGTCACTGTCTTTAATTTTCCCAATGTTTCTGCTGCAATAACGACACCTTCTGCAGCAGCTATTGATCTTAGTCCTGTTATGAGCAGTTCTCTAAATATGATTATGAGAACTATCCATAAGTTAATCTTTCCATATTTAGTCAATACAACCAATGCTGATATTACCAGAAGCTTATCTGCTAATGGATCCAGCAGTTTACCCAGATTAGTAACAAGATTATATTTTCTTGCAATCTTACCATCATAATAATCAGTAACTGAAGCTCCTACAAAAATGATAAAGGATATTATTCTAAGTGTTATTTCAAGGGGCTTATTCTCCGTCCCTAAAG
>CAYYAV010000142.1:0-5090 GCA_964469865.1 uncultured Fusobacteriales bacterium
AAAACAGTTTCGTCCAACCTATCTTCAATTCCATTTATATTGTGAGCTGTTAAAATTTTAGGAATAGATATCTCCCTGACTCCTTCTAGAATTACATAATCATGGTTATAAAATGACAGAATTTTAGCTATGCTCAATTTTTCTTGAAACAAAATATCAGTCTCATTTTCTCCTCTTGCTGTAACTAGCTGTGAGCCAGCTTTTTTATGTCTATCTGTATTAGTGCCTTCTACATCCATCTTAAAGTTATGAAAATGGATTTCCTTTACAGTTCCTACCGTATAGTTCCTTAATCTGAGTTCCTTAATAATATTTTCTATTGTTGTAGTTTTTCCTGAATCTGTTATACCTATGACCGATACTATTTTCATATTACACCTCATTTAAAAAATGATGATAAATGTCCAAGCTCCTATTAAACTTATTGTAATTATTAAATAATCAATTATATTCATTTTAAGTATTTTATAGCTAGTCCTTTTAGGATGTGCTCTAAATGCTTTCATTTCCATAGCAGTTGCAAGCTCCCTTGCCCTTAGGATTGAATTTGCCGTAATTGGCAAAAGCAAATATTTATAGGTCAGTAGTTTTTCTTTTAGCTTTATTTTTTTTAGGTCGATTCCGCGAAGCTGTAAAGCAACTACCATATCTCTCATCTCATCTTTAAATAGTGGCAAAAATCTAATTGAAATAGATACCATAAAGGCAATTTCATAGGGCAGTCCCATCTGTATCAATGCTTGTATTATTTCTCTGCTCGTTGATGTAGTAAGTATTACTGATGATACGATTATTATCATTAGCCTTAAAATAAATTCTGTAGCTTTCATAATCCCAATATCAGTTAGGAGACTTAGACTCCCTAGACTTATTACTGAATTGCCTTCCTTTATAAATATACTTTGTATTATTGCTATAACAAGAATTAGTCCTAGCAATTTTTTTAGTCTTGATACTACTGAAATAAAATTACTATTTAAAGCTAAGGCTATTAGAATTGCTACAGACAAAATAATTACTAAGCTTAGCAAATCTTTATATATCAAACCCAAAGTTGATAATAGAGCAACTATTGCAAGTTTTGTTCTTGGATCTATATTAATTTGCTTCATCCTTTACAATTCGACCCCCATCCAAGTGGATTACGCGCTCACCGTGCTCTTTTATAAAATTTTTGTCATGAGTTATGATAAGTTTTCCAACATTTTTTTCTTCAAGCTTATTTAAAATCATAGAAAGGTTTATAATTTTATCTTTATCTAGAGAGGCTGTGGGCTCGTCCAAAATAAGATATTTAGGATTGTTCATTAAAGCTGAGGCTATAGCAAGCCTTTTTTTCTCCCCATAGCTTAAAAAAAATGGATAAACGTCTCTTGCTTTTTCTAAAGCAAATAGTTCTATCATTTCTTCTGCCTTTTCCATTACAGCTTCCTTTTTTTCTCCTTTTAAGAGCTGAGCAAAGGTAAGCTCATCTATCACAGAAGTAGTAAAAAGCTGTCTTTCTGGATATTGAAAGACATATCCTATACCTTGACCTATTTCGGAAAGAGTCATGTTTTTCGAATTGTCTCCAAACAAAATAATATCTCCTTCAAGTGGCTTTAAAATTCCCATGATAAGCTTGCTCAAGGTTGTCTTTCCCGAACCATTATTCCCTGTGATAACCGTTGTCCTTTTGCAATCTAATTGCAAGGAAAATTTTTCAAATAGCTTTTTATCTTTATGATATTGATATTTCATATTTTTTATTTCAATTAGATTATCCATAATCATCCCTAAATATATATTATATTATCTGCAATTTTTATATTTTCCATATCATGATCTACCATAATTATTGTTGTTCCTTCTCCCTTTAGCTTTACAAGTATATCCTTAATAACCTCTTTTTTTTCTTCATCAATCCATGACATAATCTCATCACATATTAGTATTTTAGGCTTCATCATCAGAACTGATGCCATTGCAATAAGTTGCTGTTGGCCTCCTGATAAATTATTTGGATTATCATACCTATATGCTTGCATATCTATTAGTTTAAGGATTTCGTCTATTCTCTTTCCGATTTCATTTCTATCTACACATAAATTCTCTGGCCCAAATGCCAGTTCATCTTCAATAGTGGGTGAAAATAGCTGAGTTGATGGATTTTGAAATATAATGCCAACTCTAGAAGCAATTTCAGATAGAGCTATATTATTTATATTTTCTCCAAACAACAGCACTTCTCCTGAAATATCTCCTTGATATAGTTTGGGAATAAGACCACAGATGCACTTACATAAGGTGCTTTTCCCACTGCCACTTTCTCCTAAAATTGCAGTTATTTCTCCTTCTTTTATATTTATAGATAGATTGCTTAGTATATACTCTTTTGAGTCCTTATACTTAAAGCTTAAATTCAGAATTTTAATAGCCATCATTTTACACACTCGATTCTTGTAAGCCATTTGCATCTTCTGTTGCTAAAATCATCAGCTACTACTATAGATTCGTAGGGGCCTCTTCCTCCATTTTCTTTACTTCCCAGATAGCTATCATCCTCTTTAAAAACAATATAAACATTGTTATTCTTAAGTATCTCCTCAGTAGTATAGGCTACTGAATAATTGTCCATTCCACTAAGTACTAAAGCCGAGCTTTCATCTAAATCTATTTGGTAATGGGATAATATATTTTTCAACTGTACACCAGTATACTTATGGTTTGTTGGATTGGTAGAAGATGTATCTAGTACTGAGGTAAACTCTTCTTCTCCTATCTCCATCAAGTCATTTAATCCTATCAAATATTCCTGCTGATTTGCCAAAAGCAGAATCTCAGCGTTTTCTAATAATTTTTTTTGCTCTTCGATATTTGGCTGATTCAATTTCAAAGATATCCAAACGGCCACGAATAGGCACAAAAATATACAAATTACAGCGAAGTTTTTTTTGTGCATTTTATTGCTCCTTTTTAAAATAAGGTACTAGCATATCTTCTTGTATACAGCTTCCATGACTTCCACCATCTTCAAATTTATGCATCCCATGATCTGCTGTCAATATTATTGGTCCATTCCAGATGCTACTAAGTTCTTGGATATACCTATCGATTTGCTTTATATAATTCATGGTTTCTAAAGCTTGAGGCCCGTAAGCATGCCCTCTATCGTCAATTCCATGAAAATGTACAAATATCAAGTCGTACTCATCCTTAGCTACTGATTTTGCTGTTTCAAATATTTCGTCGTCTATATTTTTATCATTATTAGAATCAACATGGAGTTTAGGTTCGATTTCAGTATCTAGAATTTTTATATCGGCTTCAAGCAGTATCGCTTGCTTTTTCTTGCTCAAAGCATAAGCAAACATACTATCTACATTCATGCTTCTAAAGCTTCTATCGTGGACTCCATTTATATTGGGATTTTCACCAGTTATAATGGCAGCAAACCCTGCATTCGTAACCGGCGTATATACACTCAAAGCTTCATTTTTGTAATATTTGCTAATATATTCTATATAGTTGTTCTTTTTTGCATAGTTGTACTGATTAAGCGAGAATCCATCAAGCAATATCACCATTACTTTTTCATCAGAATCCAAATGTTCTTTTGCATCGTAAAAAGCATCCCTTATACTGTAAAACTTATCATTTAAATAAATGCCTACAACATCACTTATTATTCTATCTTTATAGGTTATATTTACTCCATTTGAATTACTTGAGAGATAAATATCAGCTGTAGTTTTTCTTACAGAGCCATCTCCAGTTATTATTGAAATATACTCACTACTTTCTTTAACCAGTTCTTTAAAATGTATTTTTTCTTTTGGTATATAATTCTTAACCAAGTTCTCATCTTTATTAAATACAGTTACTCCATTTAGCTCCAAAGAGTTATTCTTTTGTAATTTAGATTCAGAGCCACAGCCCCCAAGAAATAAATTCGAAATTATTAATGTTACTAGTACAATTATATTAGCTATCCTCATTGTACACCTCTATATATTCAACTTCATACTTTCTAAGCTTTTGACAATATTTGATGCTATTAGGCCTCCAATAGCTCCCGATAAAGCTGCACTTGAAAACAAAAGCAGCAGCACAGTAGAAGGAAGCCTAAAAAATAGTAAATTAGAAATAGCTGTACCAGTTATATTCGCTGCCATACATCCAAAAATATAATGCATAACAGTGTATTTTTTGTCCCTGCATACTAGAAATACGAGATCAGCAACTATCCCTGGGCAAGTATATGAAATAATACTCATAATTCCATGCGTACCCATAGCTCCACTTGCTATTACTAAAATGCTCTGGACAACACCTATAAGTGTCCCTGTTCCAATTTTTTTTACATATCCAATTCCTAGAACAATCCAAAGCATGTAAAATCCTCCAGCAATAGCACCGCCTGGTATAAATAAAGGGCCTGTAAGGATATGGACTAGGGGCACTATAATTGGTTTCGTTGCTATCCCTAGAGAAGAGATAATTGCTATAATTACAAGGTCAAAAACTGTGTAATTTCCTAATAAGCTTTTTTCTCTATTCATAAATACCTCTATAATATTTTATTTGGTTTTATTCTAGAATAATCTCATCCACATGTTTTATCCAGCGCTGACTAAATGAATCTTTCCTTATTACTAGTTGAAATGGACCGTTTCCACCTTGTTTTTTTGACTTTAGATATTCTCCATCTCTTTCAAAGGTCAGATATACATTCCTTGGCATCATTATCTCTTCAAGTGGTAAAATTATCCGATATCCATCAGTTGCATTAAAAGTAATATTTTTCATCTTTGTAATATCTATCCCTAAAGATGAGAATAATAAATTGATTTCGATACCCTTATATTCAGTTTCTTCTGGTTTTTTTCCACTACTTCTCACTACCGCTGGAAATACAACTGCCTCTGGATGATTATATATATATTCACTCTTTATAATCATGTCTTCTTCATTTATTAATATGTTTATGGACGCTTCTTCTTTTTTTATTAGATTAAATATAAAAATAATAATTAATATTAGCAGTAAAGGAACTAAAAAATTTTTTTTAAATTTCATACTTTACCTCTTATTCTTTATCCAAAGCTTGA
>CAYYAV010000143.1:0-5084 GCA_964469865.1 uncultured Fusobacteriales bacterium
GCTCTTCCGATCTAATTTCTTTATAGGATTTTCTCCAACAGCAATTATATACTCTGGATTCAGTAAGGCTATCTGTCCAATCAGGAAATCATGACATGCATCTATATTTTCTTTTTCAATCAGTTCCCCATGCGAACTGCATTTAGTTAATGTTGTAAAATAGCATCTGGACAGATTCAACCTGGAATATTCTAAAAATTTCTTAAAATATTCTCCTTTCTTATCTCCTAACAGTTCACCTCTGCTGTCTTCTTCTTCACTTATACTGTCCATTACAAAAAGTATCTTAGCTTTCTTGTTACCTTTGCCAGGAATAGCGTTTTTTCTAGTTTTTTCCAGTATACATCTGTTACATATGCCTATTTCCATTTCCAAGTCATTCCACATTATATTAAAACCTCTTATTTCTGTTATCTATATGAATATTTATTCTAAATTCCATAAATTTGTGTTTCATTTTCAAGGACAATTTCTATTTCCAGATGATGATTCCTATTATCTCTTTCCAGCATCTCATACAACGAATTGTAAGCTAATTCCGGTGTATTATTATCTTTACTGATGTGCATAAGATATATTTTTTTCAGTTTATCTGACATAACCTGTGAAATCAGTTTCGATGCTTCTGTATTTGAGAGGTGCCCATTTCTTCCTTTAACCCTGTTTTTAAGTTCCCAATGATATGGTCCTGTCATAAGCATATTATAGTCATAGTTACTTTCAACTACTATTACATCACTGTTCTTAAAATTTTCCTTTATGATGTTGTTTGTACACCCTACATCACTGGCATAGGCCAATTTCTTCCCAAAATATTCAAAGGTGTATCCCAGACATATCTCTGCATCATGCATAACTTCAAAATTATTTATGATACAATCTCCTATTATTGTTCTTTCTTCTCTTATAAAATTTAAATTTTTCGGATTAATTTTCCCTATCTTGTCCTTTATTATTCTATAAGTTATTTCATGAAGATATACAGGTATATCATATTTTCTTGATATGACTCCCAGACCCTGTATATGATCTGAATGTTCATGCGTTACAAATATCCCGTCAACATCCTCTATTCTACGCTCTATATTATTCAATTTCTCCACTAATTTTTTCCCGCTGAATCCTGCATCAATCAGGAATTTTCTATTTCCCATTTCTATATAGCTTGAATTTCCGCTACTGCCACTTCCTAATACTGAAAATTTCATTTATATTTCTGTCTCCATATTGTATATTTAATCCTCAATATTTGGGTGTATCTCCCCTGTCCTTATGTTATAGACCCATCCACCCCTATTATCTCTTACTGTAACTATTTTATTTGTCCTTTCTGATTTTTTTACCAGATTTCCAGGAATTTTATAAATTTCTTTATCTCCATAAATTAGCTCAAAAGTGTAATTTCCCTTTTCTATATTCTGTAAGCTGTTTTCATTCCCACTTAAATCAGGATAATCCCCTGTTCTTAGCTTATAGCTTTCAATGGCATTCTTCAGCCTTGATGTTTCAATATCTAGATCAGCAGCAATTATGCGCTCCACTCTTTTTGAAAAAATAAAAACCGATAAAATAAAAGCTGTTATTCCTATTATTCCTAAAAAAATTACCCTAATCAGTACGTTTCTTATAGTCTTTCCCATGTTTCTATTCCTATAATCATAATTTGCCATAGACAGATACTTCCTTTATTATTTTTTGTTTCTGAATATAGATGGTCTTATAATTGCCTTTACTCCTTCTGGAAGAATAAGTTCAACCTTTAACGGTCCTCTCTTCACGTTTATCCAGCCTAGTCCTGCTATGGCAATATCTTCATTTTCACCTATCTCTATGATATGTTTTATAAATTTATTCTTAAAAAATATTTTTTTCTCCTCTCCTGATAGTATATTAAAAAAATTCCCTTTCAGAAGCTCCTCTACTTTTTCTTCCTTTGTCACATGAAATCGGACATTTTTTGAAGAATAGGCGGAGAATATAGGTTTATAGCCTCTATTTTCATCTTTTAGAATTTTAAACCTGCATAAAGAATCAAACATAAAGACCTGATTTTCCTCCATCTTAAATGTCTTTCTTGAAATTTCTCCTGTTGGAATAAGCTTTAACCCTGTCTCAGCCGAAAAAAGATCTGTCATCCTTCCTTCAGGAATTAATCCCGGAGTATCTATAACTACTATATCCGTATCTGGTATCTTAATATTTATCGATCTTAAGGTTGTTCCAGAATATTTTGATGTAGTTATCCTGTTTCTTCCTGATATAAGATTTATAATAGAGGATTTCCCAACATTAGAAGCTCCTATAACAGCCGCTTTTATTTTACGATTGGGAAAGATATTGTTTATTTTTCTTATTATTCCATTTATTCCGTATTTATTTTTAGCACTCACAAAAGCAATATCATCAGGAACTATATCTTCCTCTTTTAATCTTTTCTTAATCCAGTCTGCTATTTCTGTAGGATGAATAAAATCAGGCATAAGGTCTATCTTATTAACTATAATGATTGCCCTATAGTCTCTTAGATAATCCAGAATTTCTTCAGAAAAGGAACCTTCAAAATCAACAATATCAAATATTGGTAAAATTATATCAGCTTTTTCTACTGTTCTGGACACTTCTTCTAAATAATCTTCCTTTTTAAGATTATTTACCGTATTCTGCCCATAATTCTTTATTTTAAAACATCTCTGGCATAGAAGTTCTTCTTCCATTATAAATTTTTCTTCAGGAACATAACCCTCTTTTTTACTATCTTCATATTGCAGCTTTATTCCACATCCTATACATTTTTTTGTTATCAATTTTTCCTCCGGTTTTTATTATTTATTTTATTCTTTTGCTAAAGGATGTGTTTTCATATACACTTCCTTTAGGAAAGACTTACTTACATGAGTATAGACCTGAGTAGTTGAAATGCTGCTATGCCCAAGTAATTCCTGTAGATATCTTATATCTACACCGTTATTAAGAAGCTCTGTTGCAAAAGTATGCCTGAAAATATGTGGGGTTACTTCCTTCTGAAGTTCAGCTTTCTTAGCATAATCTGAAATAAGTCTCCTTAAGGACCTTGTTGTCAGTTTTCCACCTCTACTGTTAGTAAATACTATGTCCTTATTGTAGTTCTTATACGTCCTTCTTTTCTTTTCTATATATTTTTCAAGCCATTTTTTTGTATTTTCACTGAAAAAAGTAATTCTTTCCTTATTGCCTTTACCTATAACTCTTATTTCCCTTTCGTCTATGCTTATCATGTTCTCACTTAAATCTATCAGTTCTCCGGAACGTATACCACTTGAATATAGAAGCTCTATTATAAGTCTATCCCGTATTCCCGTTATTTTTGAGGTATCGATGCTTTTCCGTAATTTGCTGATATCCTCCTTACTCAGCACATTCGGGAGTTCTTTTTCAAATTTAGGCATATTTATATATGCCACTTTATTCGTCCTGATTACTTTTTTTTCCTGCAGGTATTTAAAAAATGTTCTGAGTGCAGATATTTTTCTATTTATACTACGCTTGGAAATTTTTTTTAATTCTTCATTGTTTCTACTTTTATCAGCTGAATTCAGATAAGCAATAAAAGATCTGAAAGTCATTGTTTCTATTTCATCAAAAGTCTTTATTTCCTCATACTCCATCAAATATTCGATAAACTGCATTATATCTTTTCTGTAACCTTTTATTGTATTAAAACTCTTTCCTATTATTACTTCTTCATAATATAAGAATTTTTCTAAATATTCTGTAAAATTATCCATATACAATACCCCATTAATTAATTTTTAGATACTGCTTTTTTTTTCACTGCCTTTTTAGATGCCTTTTTCCTGGTAGAAGATTTTTTGGTAGAAACTTTTTCAGAAGCTTCCTTTTTAGAGACATTTTTTTTAGATACAGGTTTTTTTTCTTTTGGTATCGCTTTTATGTTCTTACAATCCGGATAACCTGTACATGCTAAAAACTTCCCAAACCTTCCTATTTTTATTTCAAAAGGTTTTCCACATTTTTCACAGAGTCCTGCAGCTTTCTTTATTTTATTTTCTTCTTCCAATATTGCAGACAATTCTTCTTTTATTTGAACAATACCTTCTATCTCATTTATGATATTTTTTTTAAGCTTCTGCTTAATTATAGGAGGCAATGCCATCCTTTTTTCATCATTGGTATAGTCTTCACTTTCAAGATATTCTCCAAATCTTCCTTTTTTTAGGAAATATCTTTTTCCTTCTTCAGTAAAATAATCTGTTAAAATACCTTTTTTATTCGCCTGAAGTTTTTCTACCTCATCTTTTACAAGAACATATCCTTTTTCAATTTCTTCTGGATTTACAGTGACCCCTCTTAAAGTTATTTTTTCTTCAGGTTCAGTCTCACTTATCAGATATTTCCCAAATCTCCCTGTCTTTAGAAGCATTGGCTGTCCTTTAGTATCCATGACATCTGAGAGTATCCTTCTGTCTTTCATTTTTTCTATTTCTTCTTCGTATCTTCCCAGATCTTCTTCCAATGTATTGTAAAATTTTTTTAGCAGTTCTACCCACTCTGCATCCCCTTCTTCAATTTTATCAAGTTCTTTTTCCATATTGGCAGTAAATTTTACGTTCATTATATCCTGAAAATTCTTGAGTATTTCATTTTTAACTTCATAACCTAGGAATGTAGGATAAAATCTCTTATCTATCAGTTCTACATACTCTCTTGTCTTTAATGTCTCTACTATTGATGCATAGGTAGACGGTCTTCCTATTCCTTCAGATTCCAGTTTTTTTACTAAAGTGGCTTCTGAATATCTTACAGGTGCTTTTGTTATCCCTTCATCTATATTTAAGATCTCTATAGGGTATATATCCCCTTCATTTAAGAGGGGAAAATCTCCTGTCTTTATTTCATCCTCTTCTTTAAACACCTTATAATATCCATCAAAAATAACTCTATTTATCGTACCTCTGAATCCATACTCTCCATTATGAGCATTTATCTGCATCTGCTCATATTTCATAGCTGCAAACTGTGACACTAGAAATCTGTTCCAGATTAATTTATATAATTTATATTGCTCATTAGACAGGTATTGCCGT
>CAYYAV010000144.1:0-5063 GCA_964469865.1 uncultured Fusobacteriales bacterium
CGCATATCCATAGGCAGAATAACAGAAGTATTATCTTTGCTATGTTAGTGAACATGCCGAATATCGTCATGAACCCGAATATTTCCTGCAGAAGGTTCATCGGTTTTGCAAAGAACAGGCCTGCAAGCCCCCCGGGTGTTACGTTCGTCATGCTGCTGTCATTGAAGAACAGCAGTCCCAGCCTGTAGAACATGGTAAAGAACATCTCCGTAAACTGCGTTACCAGAGTACCCCTTGCCATCCCTGTCATTACTCCACGTCCAAGTCCCCAGCTTTCAGGATAGCTCACCTTTACTATCAGGAAGAAGCTTATTACCAGTTTTCTCACTATACTCGGAATAAGCATCTTGAATACAGCATATACACTCATCTCTGACATCCTCTCCAGTATCTTACCCAGTATATCCAGTATTACGATACCTATAAGGACTACACCGCATAACCAGCTTACCTTAGTCGATACTCCCCTGTAGATCAGGATAAGACCGTAGTACAGTGCATTTACTACACGCTCTATCACATCTCCGTCCTGACCGCTCCTGAACACTTCTGCAAATTTTTCCGAATTGGCATCTGCCAGGGCAACTATCCCTGATGATATGAATATAAGCAGGACAAGGTACCTCATCCTCATCAGCTTCCTCATTATTTTCATCCATGTTCCTTTCAGTAAACTTTATTTTCTTAATTATACCTTATTTAGTGAAAAAAAGCAATTTTACGTAATAATTTCACAAACTATTATTTTTAAAGGACTTTACTCTATTTTCCCTAAAAAATTCTTTTAATATTTTTCATATTTTTTTTAATTGTTGAAAAATTAATGTAATGGAGAATATAAATTTTTTATGAAGATTTTAACATCCATTATTTTTATTGTACTATACTAAATATTTCTTTATATTCCTGTTATCTGTCGTACTTCCATTTTCAATCAGGACTTCTTTTGATGGTTTTCAATTTGCAATTATATTACCGTCTAATTTCAGTTCCTTCATATTTCCACCATTCACATGAAATGTAACTACATCATTTCCATTTGTAATTAGATTTCCCCTTATATCCAGAGTTTTAATTTTTCCGCCTTTCAGTACACTGATTGCGTCAGCCTTCAGTTCAATATAGTTTTTAGCTTTCACGATTTTCAATCACCATATGTGTTATTATCTTTTAAATTTTTGTCAAGTATTTCTTAAATTCTCCGTACTGAATATAAGGAAACAATTTAAAAAAGGAACCAAGAATCATTCCTGTTTCCTGTTCCTGATACCTATTCCTAGTCCCAGTCCACCTATAAACCCCACAAATATTTTTAATATGTCATATAATACTTCCTTGTTTCCCGAAAACAGGCACATTCCTACCAGTAATAGAAAAGCTGCTATCCCCAGAATAGAAAGCTGAAATATTTTCTTTTCTCTATCCCGTGTAATTTCTGCTGAAGTATTAATTAGTAAAATTTCTTTTTCATGATCCTTAGTTTCCTGATTTATAAAATTATTTATAAGTTTTTCCTTGTCTTCATCAGTTAAATCAGAAAGTACTTCCTGTGGCAAAGGTCCCACGGAATATTGACTTGTCATCTGTGTCCTTGTCATTTCCGATATAATTTCAGGAATACCTTCAAATTTCTCAATATTATCTGACATTAGCAAATACCCTTTCTAAATTGGAATATTCAAATTTATTATTTTTATCTTTCAGAAATCTATTTTCGACTTTTATCTTTGAGTTAACTGCATCAATCGTTGCTCTGAAAACAGGAAAACCGAGTTTATTATTCAGCTTATTTGTAAGAGCTGTAATTCTAGAATATTCATCAATAAAATTCTTGCTGTATAGATTCATCTTTTTTTCATATATGACCATATGTTCTCCTCCATTTCCTATATAATTCAGATTTATATCCTTTCTCACTTAATTATATCAGATTTTACAGGTAAAAACAATTTTTTTATAATTTTTAAATTTTTATTTACCTTATTTCAATCTTTCCATCATCCAGGTAGTCTATCTGACTCACTTCGACTGTCATGTCATTATTATCTTTTTTCAGGCTGGATGTATAGAAGAGAAATACTACGGCATCCCTGTCCTTATACGTATGCAGCGGTTTCAATATAATTTTCTGATTTCCTGTAGAAACCATCATTTCAGATTCTGAATCCGAATCCACATATTTTTTCATCATCTTCTTCAGGACATTTTCCGATATTCTCAGCTCACTTATCCGCTCAGGAAATCTGTATTCCTGATTGGAACTGTCAATATAGTTAATCTTGTCATTTTCATCAAGATATATGGAGTATATATTTCCCTTTCTTTCAGTACTGAGATTATTGTCAACTATTGCAACAATTATACCTGATAGATTTTCTGAAAACAGCAGGGCACTGAAAAACAGATTAAACAGTAGAATCAAAATTTTCTTCATTGTAATCACCTTAATTATATTAGTCTCCTTTTTTCTGTTATAAGGATACCATGAAATTCAAAAAAAGCAATATACAATTTAGAACTAATTTATTTTCCCCATTCCTCAGGATTTTTACTCCATTTAAGAGCTGTTTCCGCTTCATTTCTATCCAGATATTCATTTTGAAGAAGCAGCTTAATTAAAACATCAAAATTTGAAAGAGAACTATATTTACAGCCGTATTTCTCATAATTTTCTTCTGCCGATTTGAACCCATAAGAAAATATCGCCTTTACCTCTAATGATTCCACTTCTTCTTTTTGAAGTATATCTACTGATATAAGGCTGCTTTTACCCGTTGTAATAAGATCTTCTATGACCACGACTTTTTTACCCTTCACTTCAGCTCCTTCTATCTGCTTTCCCCTACCATGATCTTTCGGCTTATTTCTTACATAGGCAAGGGGTTTCTTCATCCTGTCAGCAATAAAAGAAGCCCATGGAATTCCTGCCGTAGCAACTCCGACTATGACATCTACATCTCTATCAATGCATTCTACATAACCGTCAATTATTATGTCCCTTTCATATGGAAAGCCGAGTATATATCTGTTATCACAATAAATAGGGCTCTTTATTCCTGACGCAAATGTAAAGGGTTCATTTACACTTATCTTTACTGCCTCAACATCAAAGAGGACTTTTGCTACTTTTTCTTTTAAAGTTAAGTTATCCATAAAATCTTACTTCCTTTCCCTTTTTTATATTTTCTTTTATTTCCCCGTCTTCAAATATAATCTCTCCGTTAACTATGGTCAGAATATTTTTACCTTTCAGTTTCCAGTTTTCATAAGGACTCCATCCGCATCTTGATTCTATTATATCATCGGAACCTACAATCCATTCTTTTTCCAGGTCTACTGCTATTATATCTGCAAAATATCCTTCTTCTAATTTCCCTCTTTTTCCTATTTTCATTATCTTAGCAGGGTTTTCACACATAAGCTTCTGTATATTTTCCAACGACGTTTTCCCCTTACTGGACGCATCAATCATAAGAGCAAGGGAAGTTTCTATTCCCGGCATTCCAAAAGTTACTTTTTCAAGTTTTTCATGAATTAGATGAGGAGCATGATCTGTTCCGATAGTGTCTATATATCCATCATTTAATGCTTTCCATAAAAATTCATTATCTTTTTTCGAACGTAACTCCGGTTTCATTCTCAAGAGCATTTTATTCCTCTCTGAACTGTCTCTTATTTCTTCATTTAGAAACAGATGGTGAGGTGTAACTTCAGCATACACAGGATGCATTTTATTATTAAATAATCTATCTTTTTTTGCATCTATTACTTTTCTAAGTTCTTCTTCAGACGGGATATGACATATGTATATTCCTTTTCCATATTTCCTGTTCAAATCCAATGCCTTGTCTATCATTTCATTTTCTGCATGAACTAGAACTAATCCTGAATTTTTAAATATCTCTTTCAGCATATCATCATCTTCAATAAGCATTTCACCTGTTGTAACATTCATAAATATTTTAACAGTATTTCCCTCTCCTTTAGAAAGGATTTTTTTAATTTCTCCTATATTATTATTTCTGCTTCCACCGAAATGAAATCCAAAATTTACTATGGATTTTTTACAGGCGAGTTCCTTCTTTCTCCTTAATGCCTCTAAAGTAGTAGTGGTAGGGACTGTATTCGGCATATCATAAAAAGTTGTTATCCCCCCTCTGGCACATGCCCTGCTTCCTGTTTCAAAATCTTCTTTTGCAGTAATCCCAGGCTCTCTCATATGAGTGTGTATATCAATGATTCCAGGCATCAGAATTTTTCCTTCAAGATCTATTTCTCTTATATTGTCCCTTCCCTTTATCATCCTTCCAATATTTTTTTCAGAATCTATACTTATTGTTTCTATTATTTCCTCTTCTATAAGTATTTCCAGTTTTTTTCCATTTACATTCCTTCCATTTTTAAGATATATCATTCATGACTCCTTCTTTTAACATTATCTGATTGTCAGCTACAGGGCTTCTGATATTTCTTCAAGTATGGCCTTAGCAGCCTCCAGAGGATTTTCTGCTTTTGTTATAGGACGCCCGATTACTAAAAAGTCTGCACCATTTTTAATGGCATTGTAAGGAGTCATTATCCTGTTCTGGTCATCTCCTGATTTTCCATTCTGATCAAGTGTAAACTTCGGTCTTACTCCTGGACACACTGTTATAAAATCTTTCCCCAGTTTTTCTTTTATTATTCCGGATTCGTTAGGAGAACAGACTATGCCGCTCATATTACTTTTCTTTGCCACTGTAGCCATATTTAATACAAGTTCTTCAATATTCAGTGTGCTTTTAAATATTTCATTTATGTCTTTCTCATCCAGATTGGTAAGAACTGTTACTCCTATCAGAAGACTTTGTGAATTATGTTTTTTCAGGAGTTCTGAAACTTCTGACATGGTTCTGCTTCCATTAGAGCAATGGATATTAAACATGAATACATTTTTTCTTATGGCATTTTCACAGGCCATCTTTACTGTATTTGTTATATCATGGAATTTTAAATCCAGAAATATTTTCTTTTTTTTCTGGTGAAGATAATCAACAACTTTCCCTTCTGTATTTAGGTAACTT
>CAYYAV010000145.1:0-4751 GCA_964469865.1 uncultured Fusobacteriales bacterium
TGAAGAACGGCTGGTGCTATCTTGGCTGTCTTCATAATTTCGTTGAACTTTTCAGTATAAAAATTTGAAAACCCTATTGATTTAACTTTTCCTTGTGCAACTGCCTCTTCTAATGCTTTATAGGCTTCTGTATATTTACCATAAGGCTGGTGTAAAAGCATTAAATCTATATATTCAAGATTGAGCCTTTTTAGTGTTTCATCTATCGCTTTTTTTGCATCTTCATAGGCATAGTCCTGTACCCATAGTTTTGATGTTACAAATATTTCTTCTCTTGGAACTCCTGATTTTTTAATTCCTCTTCCTACAGCTCTTTCATTTCTATAAGCATTTGCAGTGTCAATAAGACGATAGCCGTTTTTCAGGGCATTGTAAACAGATTCTTCAGCCTGGTCAGGAGTAAGGTTGTATGTTTTTATTCCTATTATAGGCATTTCTAGTCCATTATTTAACTTTACTGTTTTTCTATTGAAATCAAATCTATTTGTTTTTAAATTATGTACATCCGAACTTTCTTTATCAGTACTACTATTTACCATTTCTTTATTCGTATTAATTGTACCACAGCTTCCAAATATCATAAATAGAATTACTATTTTGATTATAGCGTGTATTTTTTTCATAATCTTCCTCCCTTCTTTACTTATCAAGGTTTTTTTCTTTCAGAAACTGCATAAGCTGATTTGCAATTTCTTTATTATTCATATCTGAAAAAGGAAAATGTGTATTCCCTTTTATTCCTATCTCTGGAAGGTGGACAAGTTTTGCATTTCCTCCATTCTTGTTTATCAGTTCCACAAACTGTCTGCCTCTTTCAAGGGATACTCTCCAGAATTCTATTCCGAATGTTGAACTTTCCTTTATATTATCCCCATAGATTATAAGTATAGGTATTTCTGTCAGTTTTTTAAACGCCTCTTTTGAAACAAAATCAGGTTTTGAAATACTGTTTACCTGCTCTATCTTAGACGGTATATCTGGTATGTTTTCTCCTTCTGGAAACACATATGTCCCTGGTTCATAAGCTATTATTGCTTTTACGTTATCACTTTTTATTCTTGTATCCCATCCTAGTCTTCCGCTTGCAGAATGTGTTATAAATATTGCAGGACCTGTTTTAGCAAAAAGCTTTGCAGCAGTTTCAGACATGTATTCTCTATTATCTGGTATTCTATTCACTGATTCTCCTACATCAGGTGTCTGCCATCTGTAAAACTGGTTCAAAGATTCTTCATCTTTTGGAAACTGTGTTGTTTCAAACAATTTTCTTTCTCTAGGATCTGTCACCTCTCCCAGCCTGAAGCTATTCCACATTAAAGACTCACCTGCACTGGTAGGAATAAGGCTTGGATCCATTACTTCTAGCCTGCTTCTTCCGGCTCTTCCTCTTCCAGGCTGATCTATTATGTATACTGACCACTTATTTCTTGTAAGTATCTGCCAGAATCCATCCTTTCCATCAGGAGTACTTTCCCATGTCTTTCCGCTCTGTCCCATTCCATGCCACATTACAATTGGGTATTTTTTTGTATTTTCAGGTATGAAATATTGGGCATATCCATGATCCGCATGATAAGTTTCCCCTTTTTCATCTGTGTAGACTTTCCCACCAAAAGTAAAGCTTCCCATGTCTTCCAGTATTATCCTGCTGTTTTTGCTGTATAGAACTATCGTCATTGTCAGCATAAATAATACTGTAACTATTCTTATCCTTATTTTTTTCATTATTTCTCACACTCCATAAAACCAAACTTTATTTTTACCATTCTAACGGCAATGTATATATTTTTGAATCTGATTCAGGTTTTTGCAGCCTTCTGAAACCTTCATTCCAAGGTGCTGATAGTCTTCCTGATTTTACTTCTTTAAAGTGTTCATAAGGAAGCAATGGAAGATTTAAAGCTGACTGTGTATTTTTTCCATAAAGTATCTCGTATTCTCCGCCCGGTATTGTTTTTTCCTGTATTGCTGTCAGTCCGCAAGGCTCTGAATCTTTTGTCTGAGGTACTCCATTCTTAGGACAGACAGATTCAGGAGTCTGTGTCGTTATTTCCAGTTCCAGCTTATGCCCTGGTTTTATTCCCCATTGACGCGGAGCTAATGAAAGATCAAATTTATATATCTGATTAGGCTTTAGAAATTCATCCTTTTTATTTTCCAGCCAAGGCCATACAGCTACGCCGTTATCATCTATCCATGAATTGTTTTTATCTATTTTTCTAAGGCTTCCTATCATCGCTCCTCTAGTTATAAGCTTTCTTTCCCCATTTTCTGATATATCGTATAAATGTCCAATTAATACTATATTGCTGTTATTTGATTTTGCGTATACAGTTGTACTTATTGCCCCTGATATAGTAGCTCCGTCTTTAAATACTTCTGTAGTGTAAATCAGTTTACCGTCTTTTACATCAGGCTGTGCATATTTTAGTTTATCTTTTCCATTTATCAATGTTTCTCCGAGTTTTCCTTTTGGCCCAAGATTTAGCTGAGTCGACTTATCAACTTCTGTAAATCCTTTTATATTAATCCAACGTTCTGTTCCCGATTCAAATATATGCATAGGAGTTTTAGTATTTTGAAGACCTGTATCTACTCCTTTTACCCAAGTTTCAAACCATTGGAGAATAAGTCCCATATCAAGTCCTTCACCGTGCCCCCAGCCACCCATTATGAGCTGGTACTTTGGACTAGTTTTCTGATTTTTAATCATAGGAGAACCTACCGGTCTTTTAGACGAGGCATTCTGTAGTGCAGTATAAGCCCTTACTGTTCCTGTTTCTACAATATCTCCCCAGCCTGCCCATAGTAACAATGGTACATCATTTTCAACTATTTTTTCAGCCAATGAAAAGTTTTCTCTTTCACTCCAGTATTTTCCTTCATAAGCTAAATCTTCCCCATTGAAAATACTCTCTGACACTTCTTTGAAGAAACGTACTGTAGAAGATTTTTCTCCTACAAGCTGAGTTCCTAATGCCTTAAACTGATGTATGCTCATGGAAGGCATACCTCCTGTCATCCATGACTGAGTATTCATATTTCCAATTCCTGAGCATGAAGCGGCAACTGCTTTAAGGGGAGAGTTTTTTCCTACATATGCAGCATCAGTCATTGCTATTGCTCCAGGCCACGAACATCCCATAATTGCCACTCTTCCGTCTGAATTTTCTAATTTATATGCAGCCCAGTCAACTATGTTTTTTCCGTCCTGCCCTTCTCTTGGAGAAAGGAACTGGACTTCTCCTTCTGATTTTCCTGTACCCCTTGCACGAACAAATAGTGAAATATAACCGAATTGTGTAAAATATGTATTTATTCGTACAGGTGCTGCAAACTGTTCATATGGCATATGTTCAACTATTACGGGGAATTTACTGTTTACTCTTTTTCCTGTTTTTAAATCTGTAGGGTAGGCTACAGTGGCATTTAAAATTACACCGTCATCCATAGGAATATTTATATTTTCTACTATTTCATATCCATATTTTGCTTTTCCGGGTTTCCATTTTCCACCTGGATATTCAGCATTTTCATCTACTCCTCTTAAAGGATTATTGCCTTCATTTCCTGTATATAGTACAGAAGTCCCTGCTCTTCCTTCATTTTGTTTCTTTTCGTTTCCATATAAAATACAGCTTGCCATCAGACATCCTAATACTAGGGTTTCTATTAAATTTTTCTTCAATTTATTTTTTTTCATATTTATATCCTTTCAAGAAAAATCTTTATTGAACTTCTTCTGTCTTTGTCCACATAAAATTGGATTTTCTATTTGAAATATACCATTTTCCATTTATCTTTCTATATTCATCTGAATATCTTACACCACTTGTTGTAGCTATTTTCTTTCCGTTTTCATTTTTCACGAGAACTACCTGACAGTAATTTATTCCTGTAGCCCTGTCCCCATTTATTTCGACTGTCTGCTGTCCGTTTATATGGTATACCGTTTCAAACAGTGCAAGATATGCTTTAAATGCATCACCTATTTCCTTTCTGCCTGTATATTTATTCCCAGTGACACCATTACGTTCTGACTGAACTACTGCATCTTCTGTAAACAGTAGTACCTGCTTATCTACATCTTTTGTATCTGATAATGTTGAAAAAGTATATACAAGCTCCTGTAATTCCAGCCTATCTTTTATTTCCTGGAATTCTTTTAGATTCACATTATTTTCTGATATTTTAACCTCTCCTTTTCTATTTTCAAATTTATTTGTATTCGCTAAAGCAGCATTTCCTAAATATCCTATACTTGAAATACACAATATTGTCAATAATATTTTCTTTGTCATTTTACATCATCCTCTCATAATTTTATACATCGTATTGTTTCTTTGTATAAATATTATCAGTTTATTATCATAAATTCTACCTTAATATTAATAATGTGTTACTTATGCCACTTTTTTATAGTAAGTGTTACTTATTTCTGATTTTAGTATATATATTGACTGAGTAAAAGATATGGTGTAATCTATGTAGATCGTGATGAAGAAGGAAGAGGTTCTAATAATAGATATAAAAAAGAATCTTTTTACTGGTATCAGCAATGTATAAAGTCAAATGGAAATATAAAATAGTTTTTTCATAAAAAGGAGGCTCTTCTAAAGTAATTAATACAAGTAAATGATGAAAAATTTTCATTAAATATCACTCTGTATACAGATTACTACTTTAAAGATAGCCTCTTTTTTCATTTTTTATATGGAGGTTTGAATGGATATTAAAGACGAACTGGAAGA
>CAYYAV010000145.1:4761-5059 GCA_964469865.1 uncultured Fusobacteriales bacterium
ATATATTTTTTTCAGGATTTTCCAACATTTTCAAAATAGTAAAATATCTATTTTTATCTAATCCTCAATAATCTCAATCCCTTTATTTTTAAGTAGATTTTTTGTTCTCTCACTAATAAAGATAGCTGTTCCGTCAATTTTTTTCAGATTTGGAAACTGTGCCAGCTCCTCTTCACTCAAGGACTTTATATCATAAATATTATCTTCTCCATCCCATTGTGGAATAAGTTGAGCATAAATTTCATTTCCTCCATCAAAATATAGTCCGGTTATTTTATCAGCCATTGAAGCAGGAATA
>CAYYAV010000146.1:0-5032 GCA_964469865.1 uncultured Fusobacteriales bacterium
AAACTATAAATAAGCTTCTCAGATATGACGTAAAAAATATAATCTATGTTTCATGTAATCCAAAAACTTTAGCAGCAGATCTTGAAATTTTTCAGAAAAATGGATATAGATTTATAAAGGCATGCCCTGTTGACATGTTTCCACAGACTCCGCATTTAGAAATTGTATCTGTATTAGAAAAATCACTAAATTAAGAATCCTACATGTGATAAAATAGAATATTGATAGCAGAATAGCAGTAAAAATGATTCTTTCTATAAAATGAAATGAACTATATCAGAAGTCTTTAAAATAAGATTTAAGATATAGTTCATCAAAAAATTATTTTATGTTGCCTCCAGTGGTTTAATAGTAGTTTCTTAATTCTAACTATTACTTATAAGAAATCCGATTATAATCATTGTAAATATAGCTAATATTGAAAATGCTATCCCTATAATAATACACATGACATAATATTTTACATATTTTCCACTTTCTTCAAAAAACTTTTTAAAATCCTCTTCATTTTTAGATATAAGAGTCTGATTCAAATATTTTCCTGCCTGAAATTGTTTCAATCCAAGGAAAATAATAGGAATTCCGATAATAAAAAGAGAGTATATTATACCAAAGATAATAGTTAGAATTCCTATAACTCTTAAAAACAGAGATATCCATTCCATATATTTTTTCGTATTTTTATCAAGAATTAAAACAACTTTGTCTGATTCCGAAAAAGTGTAGTTATAATCAAATTCATAATTAGCATTTTCTTCTTCTATTTTTCTTTCATTCTCCTCTAAATACATAAATATTTCCTCCTGATATAAAAATAACTATAAAAATATTACTATAAATCAGCTATAAAGTCAATTTTTATTTTCAAAGTTTAAATTTACTTGAAAATATGCTATAATCTTTTTAACATAAATAAATAGGCAAAGGAGATGAAAGAATAATGAATTTTGTTTATATTTCACCACAATTTCCTAAGACTAACTGGGAATTTTGTGACAGACTAAAAAAAAATGGGGTTACAGTATTAGGAATTGCTGATTCAGTTTATGATGAATTAGATGATAAGCTAAAAAATGCATTAACAGAATATTATAAGGTATCTTCACTGGAGAATTATGATGAAGTATTGAAAGCAGTAGGATATTTTACTTTTAAATACGGGAAAATAGACTGGATTGAATCAAATAATGAATACTGGTTGGAACAGGATGCCAGACTGAGGACAGATTTCAATATAAATACAGGACTGAAAGAAGACCAGATATTAAATATAAAGGAAAAATCACGTATGAAGGAATTCTATGAAAAAGGAGGAATTTCTACAGCAAGATATCAGATCATTTCTGATCTGAAAGAGGCACAGAAATTCATAAGAAGAGTAGGATATCCTGTTGTAGTAAAACCAGACAATGGAGTGGGAGCCAGTAATACATACAGAATAAGAAACGGTAAGGAATTACATGAATTTTTTGACAGAAAACCGGAAGTCCCGTATATAATGGAGGAGTATGTGGAGGGGGAGCTAGTCTCATACGATGCCATTGTAAATGCTGACGGAGAAGTAATATTTGAAACAGGAATTACATGGGAACCTACGATTATGGATATAGTAAATGAAGGTCTTGATCTTTATTACTATGTAAGAAAAGAACTGCCACCTGATCTTATAGATGCTGGAAGAAGGACAGTTGAAGGTTTTAGTGTAAAAAGCAGGTTTGTTCATATGGAATTTTTTAAATTGCTGGAAGATAAAAGAGGTCTTGGAAAAAAAGGAGAATATATAGGCCTTGAAGTCAATATGAGACCAGCTGGAGGATATACCCCTGATATGTATAATTATGCGAATAATACTGATGTATATCAGATATGGGCTGATATGATTACAGATAATAAAATTATAAATGCTGACCTTAATGAAGGAATGGAAAAAAATTTCTGTATATATGTAAGCCGTCGAGACTCCAAGAATTATTTATATAGCCATGAAGAGGTCCTTGAAAAATACAGGAATAATCTGCTGATGAGTGAAAGAATGCCTGATCTATATGCTGCAGCGATGGGAAATAATATGTATACAGCAAAGTTTACTTCAAAAGATGATATGGATGAATTTGTGAATTTTGTACATAAGACAATATAAATTTATAAGGAGAATTAAATGCATACAGAATATAAAAGAGAATACAGTAATATATTAGGAAGGGATATCGAATTTAAAATATATGGACATACAGGGAAACCTTGTCTGGTTTTTCCACCTCAAGATGGGAGATTCCATAACTATGAAGACTTTGAAATGGTACAGGAACTGTCTGATTATATAGAAAGAGGAGAATTGCAGCTTTTCTGTGTTGACAGTGTCGATAGGGAAAGCTGGTCTCATAGAAACGGAGATCCCAGACAGCGTATTGAATTACAGGAAAAATGGTTTGAACATATTGTCAATGAAATGATTCCCTTAATACAGAATATTTCAGGAAGGAATGACTTGATTGTAACAGGATGCAGTATGGGAGGAGCACATGCAGGAATTGTATTTTTCAGACGTCCTGATTTATTTGACACCCTGATTTCTTTAAGTGGAGCTTTTGACGCATCTATGTTTTTTGGAGATTATATGGATAATCTGGTATATGATAATTCTCCTGTGCATTTTTTAAGAAATATGCCCGAAGATCATCACTATATTAAATTATATAGGAATAAAAATATAATAATATGTATTGGACAAGGGGCATGGGAAGGAGAACTTCTTCCTAGCAACAGGGAACTTAAGAAAATCCTTGAAGACAAAAAAATTCCGGCATGGATTGATTTCTGGGGCTATGATGTGGCACATGACTGGGACTGGTGGAAGAAACAGATAAGATATTTTATGTCTAAAATACTAAACTAGCAGTTAGTTATTAGAATACAATAATATCAAAGGTTGTTTCAAAATTAAGTTAAATCTGGATTGATATAGATTTAATTTTGAAACAGCCTATTTAAGTTTTATAAATTATAGAAAGGAAGTAAGAAATGATAAAAAAATTATTTTCCTATATAGGGGAATATAGGAAAAATTCAATTTTAGCTCCAATAATTGTAGCAATTGAAGTAATAATTGAAATATTTATACCATATCTGATGGCTTCAATTATAGATAACGGATTGAACAGGGGAGATATGTCCCATATATTTAAAATGGGTATACTGACCTTTATTCTCGCAATAGTTTCCTTAGGTGCAGGAGTAGCCGCAGGAAGATTTGCGGCTAATGCGTCTGCAGGTTTTGCTAAAAATATAAGGAAAGCATTGTTCTATAAAATTCAGGAATTCTCTTTCACAAATATTGACAGATTTTCAACAGCAGGTCTTATAACGAGATTTACTACCGATGTAAACAATATTCAGAATGCCTATCAGATGATAATAAGAATACTGGTTAGGGCTCCTTTTATGCTTGTTTTTGCTACATTGATGACAGTATTTATCGGTGGGAGGATATCCCTTATTTTCCTGTTTGCAATATTATTTCTAGGGATTGCCCTGACTTTTATTATATTTGCAGTATTTCCTATATTTACAAAAGCAATGGGAAAATATGACAACATAAACTCCAATCTTCAAGAAAATATAAGTGCTATACGTGTTGTAAAAGCCTATGTAAGAGAAAAATATGAAATAAGCAAGTTCAGGAAATCTACCGAAGAATTAAAAGATACCCTTCTTAAGGGAGAGAAGATAATTGTTTTTGTCGGCCCTGTAATGCAGTTTACAATGTATTCGTGTATTTTACTGTTATCATGGTTCGGTGCTCATATGATAGTATCCAGGGAGTTGACTACAGGGCAGTTAATGAGCCTCTTTGCCTATACATCAAATATACTAATGAGTCTTCTAATGATTTCTATGATACTGGTAAATCTTACGTTATCTAAGGCCTCGGGAGAGCGTATTGTAGATGTGCTTAATGAGGAGCCAAGCATAAAAAATAGTGAAAATCCTCTCTATAATATAACTGATGGTTCAATCACTTTCAGTAATGTAAATTTTAGTTATACTGATAATCCTGATGTCCTAAATCTGGAAAATATAAATATAGATATAAAGGCAGGGGAGACAATAGGGATAATAGGGGGAACGGGAAGTTCAAAATCTGCTTTTGTGCAGCTCATACCAAGATTATATGATGTTATTAGTGGAGAAGTTACTGTAGGGGGAAAAAATGTAAAAAAATATGATCTCAAGACTTTAAGGGATAATGTGGCGATGGTATTACAGAAAAATGTACTTTTTTCAGGAACAATCAAGGAAAATCTGCTATGGGGAAATAAAGATGCTACAGACGAAGAAATGATAAAAGCATGTAAGTTAGCTCAGGCGGATGAATTTATACAGAAATTCCCAGAGAAATATGACACATATATTGAACAGGGGGGAACAAATATATCAGGTGGTCAGAAACAGAGAATATGTATAGCAAGAGCTTTATTGAAAAAACCGAAAATACTTATACTGGATGATTCTACAAGTGCAGTAGATACTAAAACTGACAGTCTGTTAAGATATGCCTTTAAGACTGAAATTCCTGATATAACAAAAATTATTGTTGCCCAAAGAATATCATCTGTAAGGGATTCTGATAGAATAATCATACTGGATAATGGAAAAATTGACGGTTTCGGAACACATAAAGAATTAATGGAAACAAATAAGATATACAGGGAAGTACATGATTCACAGATGGAAGGTAGGAATGACTATGAATAGGAATATATCTAAAGGAAAGGAAAAAGGAAAACAGATCATATATCTTTTAAGACTTATAAGATATATGGCAGAAAGTTATAAAGCAAATCTTATAGCAGTTGTGATTTTTATTCTTTCAAGCTCACTTTTCATGGTCCGTGGAACAATGTATACAAAAGATCTGATGGATAAATATATTATCCCTTATATAAATGAAGGAACTCCTGACTTTATTCCTCTCTTAAAAATGATTGGAATAATGGCCTTAGTATATATGGCAGGAGTAATATCAACATAC
>CAYYAV010000147.1:0-5031 GCA_964469865.1 uncultured Fusobacteriales bacterium
AGAAGTAAGTTTTGATGTAGAAGAAGGACCAAAAGGACCTCAAGCAACAAACGTAATCTCTCAATAATTAAACCAAAAATGTGGCTATACCTTTAAATATTAGAGGTATAGCTTTTTATATTAGCTAATAGCCCTGAAATTGAAAAAATAAAATTTGTATAAAAAAATATATTAAATTTAAAATTTATGTTATAATATAGACAGAGAAAAATAAAAAAGAAATTTAATAATAGGAGGTAATAGATGAAAAGATTAACAGGGATTATTCTGATGATTGTGTTTCTAATTATGTCATGTGGTGGAGAAACAGGAAAAAAAGTCGAAGAGGCAGCTAAGTCTGGTGAAAATGCAGTGAAAAATGTAGAAGAAACAATAAAGGATAAAATTTCGGGAGTGAAGGCACTAATTATATACTATTCAGAAACAGGAACAACCGAAAAAGTTGCAAATTCATTAGCTGACACGATAAAAAATACAGGAATTACAGTAGATATAGAGAAAATCACTCCTAAAGAAGCGTATAACCAGGAAACGATGCAGGATGTGGTAAAAAAGCAGTTCACAGATAAGATATATCCTGAAATAAATCCTGTAAATAAAAACATTGCAGATTATAATCTGATTATAATAGGGACACCGGCATGGTTTGGACAGCCTGCTCAACCTTTAATAGGATATTTACAGAGCCAGGATTTTACTGGTAAAAAAGTTGCGATATATTCTACATTTGGTGGAAATGCAGGGGATGTACTTAAAAATACAGAGTCATATATTAAAGGAGCAACCTTCCTGCCGGGTGTAACATTAAAAGGGGAAGAAGTCAAAGCAGATAAATATCTTGAAGCACTTAAACCATGGGCATTGGGATTATTTAAATAATGAAGTACATGAAAAGTATGATATGCGGTAAATATAGGACTTTACTGATTTATCTGCTCTCTAATCTGAAATCAGGAAATATGGAATACAAAACCGTTCAAATCAGGACGGTTTTTTATGTGGGTATACTTTATAAAGATGTTAAAATATTAAAAAATATGCGGGAAAAGTCTTTACAAAAGAATTATATGCCAAATGACATTAAAAAAACATAATTTTAATATAAAATAGATTAAAATTAAACAGGAATATTACTCTATAATATTAGGTAAGTAATATAAATTGATTTAGAGGAGAGATTATTATGAATGTGATTATAAAAAAGAGAAAAATTTTTATTATGGCATTAATTTTTTCTATAGGTATTTTTGCTGTAGGGGCTATTTCGGCAAATACAGCTAAAGAAAGTTCCTATTCCAGTAAGCTGGTTAATGTAAATACCCTTTTAAATTCCGAAGATTTGAAACAGGATGAGGATTTATCAAATGTATCTGAAATTTCCGTTAACAATAATCAGAACGTTGACATCACTAGAGGAGGTAATTATAGAATACGAGGAAATGCGAGAGAAAGTACAATTAATGTCGATATATCTAAAAAGGATAATATAACTTTAATACTGGATGGAGTGAATATAGATAATAAGAACTTTCCCGCAATATATGTAAAATCTGCAGGAAAAGTATCTATAATTACAGCAGGGAACAGTAAAAATGAATTTAAAGTAACAGGAAAATTTTCAGATATTGAAAATTCTGAAATAGATGCAGTAATTTTTTCTAATTCAGATCTGGTTTTTAAAGGAACAGGGAGATTAATAATTGCCTCAGGAGAAGGAAATGGAGTTTTTTCAAAAAATAACTTAAAGGTTACAGGAGGAACTTATGCTATTAATTCCAGAGAACATGCCTTGAGTTCTGAAAATTCTGTAATAATAAGCGGAGGTAATTTCGTGATTAATACGGCAAAAGATGGTATCCATAGTGAAAATTCCAATGATAATTCAACAGGTTATGTATATATATCAGGCGGGACTTTCAAGATAGATGCTGAAGATGATGGTATCCAGGCAACAACATTTGCAATTATTGATGGAGGAGAGTTTAGCATTGATGCAGCAGAAGGGATTGAAGCTACACATATTCAGATTAATGACGGAGATATAGATATTCAGGCTTCTGATGATGGGATTAATGCAGCAGAAAAAAGTACAGCATATAAGATAAATCTTGAATTGAACGGTGGAAAAATAAATATTGTCATGGCTGAAGGAGATACTGATGCTTTTGATTCAAACGGTAATTTAACTATTAATGGAGGAAATATAAGCATTAAAGCCAACTCCGCTTTTGATTTTGATGGTAATGGTCAAATGAATGGAGGAACAGTTACTGTTAACGGTGTGCGAATGACGACCCTTACAAATCAGGTATTCCCTAGAGGGCAGCGTGGGAGGCGTTAAAAGGGATATAAAAAATATTAATGCTGATGTGATAAGACATTTATAAAATATGTTAAAATAAATTAAAGAGACAGTCCAGAAAATTATTTCTTCAGATTGTCTCTCTTTTATATAATAAGTAATTTAGATATTATAAAGTTCTGCAAGTTTCTCCTGAACAGAATCATCGTTTATGTATTCATCAAATTCCATTTCCTTTTCAAGAATCCCGTTTGGTGTTATTTCTATGATCTTTGTAGCTATAGTCTGAATAAATTCATGATCATGAGTGGTAAATAACACTGTTCCAGAAAATTTTTCCAGAGATTTATTTAATGAAGTAATAGACTCCAGATCCAGATGATCTGTAGGATTGTCAAGTATTAAGACATTTGCTCCTGAAAGCATCATCCTTGAAAGCATACATCTTACTTTTTCTCCTCCTGATAATACCTTTGCCTTTTTTTTGGCTTCTTCTCCTGAAAATAGCATTCTTCCTAGGAATCCTCTGACATATTCTTCATGCTGATCCTTAGAAAACTGTCTTAGCCAGTCTATAAGCGATAAATCAACGTTTTCAAAATATAAAGTATTATCTTTAGGAAAATAGCTTTGAGAAGTGGTAATTCCCCACTCATATGTTCCTTCATCAGGTTCAATTTCACCTGACAAAATCTGGAATAGAGTGGTCTTTACTATATCATTGTTAGAAAGAATAACAGCTTTATCTCCGGTATTTATTGTAAATGAGACATTATTCAAGACTTTTTCTCCATCAACAGTCTTAGTAATACCTTCTACTTTTAGAAGATTATTTCCAGCTTCTCTGTCAGGTTTGAATTCAATGTAAGGGTACTTTCTGTTAGAAACCTGCATATCTTCAAACTGGAGTTTCTCAAGCTGCTTTTTACGGCTTGTAGCCTGTTTGGATTTTGAGGCATTGGCTGAAAAACGTGCAATAAAATCCTGCAATTCCTTTTTCTTCTGCTCCAGTTTCTTGTTCTGATTCCTTATAAGTTCCTGCATCAATTGGTTTGATTCATACCAGAAATCATAATTTCCGACAAACATCTTAATTTTTCCATAATCAATATCTGCAATATGTGTGCAGACCTTATTCAGGAAATGCCTGTCATGAGATACTACCAGGACTGTTGTTGTTTCAAGATCCATCAGAAAATCTTCAAGCCACTTTACAGCCTTTAAGTCAAGTCCATTTGTAGGCTCATCAAGCAGAAGGATATCGGGACTCCCAAAAATCGCCTGAGCTAGAAGTACCTTAACCTTTTCAGGTTCTGTAAGCTCTTTCATTAATTTATGATGAAATTCAGGATTTATTCCTAATCCTATTAAAAATTTCTCCGCATTGGTTTCGGCTTCCCAGCCGTCGAGCTCAGCAAATTCTCCCTCCAGCTCAGAAGCCAGAATACCGTCTTCTTCTGTGAATTCGTTTTTAGAATAGAGGGCATTCTTTTGCATCATGATGTCATATAGCTTACTGTGTCCCATCATGACTACATTTAGTACCACTTCTTCTTCATAGGCGAAGTGATCCTGTTTGAGGAATGAAAGTCTTTTTCCTTTATCTATAATAACCTCTCCAGAAGTAGAATCAACCTCTCCTGTCAGTATTTTTAAAAAAGTGGATTTCCCTGCTCCGTTAGGGCCTATTATTCCGTAGCAGTTACCCGGGGTAAACTTGATATCGACTTCGTCAAAAAGTTTTCTGCCTCCGAATTGAACTGACAAATTACTTGTTGCTATCAAAAAAATTCCTCCTTAAATATTTATAAGATTTATTATATATTTATATTGTATATATTATATCAGAAAAAAGAAGCAAAAACAAATAAAGAAAATTATTTTAAAGGCTTTATTTTTTTTAAAATAACTGGTAAAATATAAAATAATGAAAAATATAATATGGAATTGATATATATTTTAGTATATAACGAGGTGATGAAAGTGAAGACTAATTTCCATACCCATAACTATAGATGCGGTCATGCTGTAGGTAATACAGAAGATTATGTAAAAGAAGCAGTAAGGCATGGATATACTGAATTGGGAATATCGGATCATGCTCCACTTCCTGACTATTATTTTGATAGAATGAAAATGGGGGAACTGGATGATTACTTGAAAGAAATAGAAGCAGCTGCAGAAAAATACAAGGACAGGATAAAGGTATACAAGTCACTTGAAATAGAATATTTCCCGGAATTTCAGAACTATTATGATGAATTGAAAAAAAAACTGGATTATATAATTTTAGGGCTACATGCATTCAGATATGAAGGTGAAAAGGAGATTTTCAGTGCCTGGAAAATAAAGGATGAGAAAGCAGTAGCAGCATATGGCAGGTACATGATAGAGGCGATAGAATCAGGTAATTTCGACTATGTGGCTCATCCAGATTTATATATGATAGCATACAGGAAATGGACAGAGGCGGCTGAAAAAACTGCTCATGGCATCTGCAGAGCAGCAGAAAAGATGAGAATACCCTTGGAAATAAATGCAAATGGGATAAGGAAGACCTATGAAAGACATCCTGACTGGGACAGATATATGTACCCGTACAGGGAATTCTGGGAAGTGGCAGGCCAGTATAATGTAAAATGTATAATAGGCTCAGATGCTCACGATTATAAAATACTGGAAGATAAAGCAATGGAAGATTCAAGGAGATTTGCAGAAGAATTAGGACT
>CAYYAV010000148.1:0-2852 GCA_964469865.1 uncultured Fusobacteriales bacterium
GATTAGTTTCTATGTCCTTTTGTATAAATCTTTTCAGAGGCCTTGCACCATAGGCTGGATCATAAGCTTCATTTACTATGAAATCAAGAGCATTTTCAGTATAATCAATAGATATAAACTGTTCTTTAAGTTTTTTATTTATATCATTAAGGACAAGTCTTATAATATTTTTAACATTTTCCTTATTTAAAGCCTTAAATACGATAATATCATCAATTCGGTTTAAGAATTCAGGTTTGAATCTATGTTTCATTTCATCAAGGACAAGATTCTTAGTTTCTTCAGAAAGATAAGGATCATTTAATATTATTTCACTTCCGATATTAGAAGTCATGATAACGATAGTATTCTTAAAATCTACAACTTTTCCTTTTCCATCTGTCAGCCTGCCATCATCAAGTAACTGTAAAAGTATATTGAAAACATCAGGATGAGCTTTTTCAATCTCATCGAAGAGTATTACTGAATAAGGTTTTCTTCTTATAGCTTCAGTTAACTGTCCCCCTTCTTCATAACCTACATATCCCGGAGGAGCTCCTATAAGTCTGGTAACACTGAATTTATCCATATATTCACTCATATCTATCCTGACTATGCTTTCCTCATTGTCAAACAGGTTAAAAGCAAGAGTTTTAGTAAGATAAGTCTTACCGACTCCTGTAGGCCCAAGGAAAATAAATGAACCTATAGGTCTGTTAGGATCTTTAAGACCAGCACGTGATCTTATAATAGTATTGCTTATAGTTTCTATAGCCTCGTCTTGTCCTATTACACGTTGTTTCATATGTTCAGCAAGATGAAGTATTTTTTCCCGTTCACCTTGAAGTAGTTTTGAAACAGGAATTCCAGTCCATTTTCCTACAACTTCAGCAATTTCTTCACTATCGATTTCCTGTTTCAGTAATTTTCCGGAATTAGAACTTGAGTCCTTTATTTTCTTTTCTTCATCTGATTTTTCTTTTTCAAGAGCAGGTAATTTTCCATATTGAAGTTCTGCTAACTTATTATAGTCACTTTTTCTTTGAGCTTCTTCAATTTCAAGCTTAACTTTTTCGATTTCCTCATTTATTTTTGTTACTTTTTCAACTTCATTTTTCTCATTTTCCCAGCGAATCCTTAAGGACTGCTCTTCTTCTTTAAGTTCAGAAATTTCCTTTTCAAGAGTCTCAAGTCTGTCTTTAGATGCCTGATCAGTTTCTTTGCTCAGAGCTACTTTTTCAATTTCAAGTTGCATTAGTCGTCTTGTTACTTCATCTAGTTCTGTCGGCATAGAGTTTATCTCAGTCTTGACTTTTGCTGCCGCCTCATCTATCAAGTCTATAGCTTTATCAGGTAAAAATCGGTCATTTATATATCTGTTGCTCATTGTTGCAGCAGTAACTAAAGCATTGTCTGTAATTCTAATTCCATGAAATATTTCAAATTTTTCCTTCAGACCACGCAGTATGGAAATAGTATCTTCAATACTAGGTTCGTTTACCATGACAGGTTGGAACCTTCTTTCAAGAGCTGCATCCTTTTCAATATATTTTCTATATTCATCTATAGTAGTTGCACCGATTACTTTTATTTCACCACGGGCAAGCATAGGCTTAAGGAGATTTCCGGCATCCATAGAACCTTCTGTCTTTCCAGCTCCAACTATATTATGGACTTCATCGATAAACAGTATTATTCTTCCATTACTCTTTTCCAGTTCATCAAGTACGGCTTTTAACCTTTCCTCAAATTCTCCTCTGTATTTAGCTCCTGATATTAAAGCTCCCATATCAAGGGAAAATATAGTTTTATCCTTAAGATTTTCAGGGACATCACCTTTTAATATTCTCTGTGCTATTCCTTCTGCAATGGCAGTCTTACCTACTCCAGGTTCTCCTATTAATATAGGGTTGTTCTTATTTCTTCTGGAAAGAATCTGGATAGCACGTCTTATTTCATTATCCCTTCCAATAATGGGATCAATTTTTCCTTTTCTCGCAAGTTCTACAAGATCTTTCCCATATTTATCCAATGCTTCATATGAATTTTCAGGATTATCTGTCATAATAGTCCTCCCCCCTCTTATATCATTTAAAACTTTTTCAAATTGCCCCTTATTGATGCTATTATCTCTTAAAAAAGAATTATTGTCATAGGATGATAAAAATAAATGCTCTGTGCTTATATAATTGTCATTCATTTTTTTTGCATAATCTTCAGCATGAACTAAAACTCTATTTAATTCATTATTAGGTCGAGGATCTCCATTGCCGCCTTCAATTTTAGGCATATTATTTAATCTGGTTTCCAGCCTTGACATAAGATCAGAAGTATCAATTCCCATTTTATTAAGTATATTTGGAATAAGACCGTTCATCTGGCCTATTAATGCAAGTAACAGATGTTCTACCTTAATATCAGAATGTTTGTATCTAATAGCAAAATTATGAGCTTCTGAAATAGCTTCCATGCTTTTTTGTGTAAATTTCTGTTCCATATTTATCAAACTCCTTTGTTTATAAGATTTATAAAAAATTAAACTAAAATTTTAATTATTATTTTTATTAGCACTCTTATATGATGATTGCTAACAAATAATTTATAACATATTTATAATAATATGTCAATACTTTTTAAAAAAAATAATTTTACTCTTGATTTTTTTATTTTAAAGGGTAATATTAATATAAAGAAAATATGTTTAAAATATCTGAAATTTATATTTGAATGGAGAGGAAAACATGGGAATAGGTATATTAAATGAAGATGATAAAATAGAAATTTTAAAGCTTTTCTTTAGAAAGAACAGTAATTATGAAATTTCAGGAAATTTAAAAAAAGAACTAATCAAGGAGATTAGAGTAGTTGAAAAA
>CAYYAV010000148.1:2862-5023 GCA_964469865.1 uncultured Fusobacteriales bacterium
ATAAGGGAAATATATAAAGGAAAAGAAATAGACAGAAAAATAGAAAATTTATTTTATGAATACTGTAAAAAAGAAAATTTTGATATAACAAAGGAATTTCTGTGTCAGATTGAAAAAAGATTAGGGTATCGGATAAATGAGGTCGAATATTATAAAATATATGCCTATATACTGATATTACTAAATTTTGATGAAATATCCAGAAATAAGGAAATGCTTATCAGGAAATTTATGGCACATACAACAGAATATCTAATGACAGAAGAGGTTTTAAGAAAAATCTTTAAAGAAAAAGGAATATCAAGAGAATTAAAAGAAAGTACTTTGATACAGATAACAGATGTGATTATGGGAATAACTTTAAATAATTTTGAAAATGAATGCTTTGAGTGCTGGGTAGACGAGGACTGCATAGTCGATAAAATAGTTGATAAGATCAGTAATGAGATAAAGACGGACTTGAGGAAAGATAAGATTTTACATAATGGAATCCTTCATCATATAAAACTTGCAATATATAGGATAAAAAATGATATTCATATAATAAATTCTGTATATAAAGAACTCTTTCTGATAAATGATGAGATAATAGGTATTGTGAGGAGTGGAGTAAAAGAAACAGAGGACATATTTGGAATAAAATTCACGGAATATGAGTTATCATGTATCGGTTTTCAGGTAAAGTCAGCAATAAAAAGATACGACAGGAATAATATGAAAAAAGTTGTCCTAATCTGTGGATTAGGATATGGAAGTTCTAAAGTTCTTGAACAGAGCCTGAAAGAAAACTATGATTTGGACATAATAGATGTGCTTCCTTATTATCTGGCAGATGATATAATACATAATTATAGGAGGGTAGACCTCGTACTTTCAACAATTGAATTGAATAAGAAATATCATATTCCTGTAGTAAAGATAAATCCCGTTCTAAAAAGAGAGGATTTTCAGGTACTAGAGCAATTTGGCATTAAAAGAAGTAATAACAAGATCCTAATGTCAGAGCTTCTAGATGTAATAGAAGAAAACTCTCAATTAAAAAATAAATCTGAACTAGTCTATTCTTTAAAAAGAAAATTTAATAATAAAATTATAGATGACTATACCAAAGCAGGAAAAAACCTCAAAAAATATATAAGCCGTTCAAATGTAAAATTCGTTGACAAGTTAGAAGATTGGAAAAATGGAATAGAGCAAGTAGGAAATATATTGGTTAAAAATGGATTTGCTAAAAATGAGTATACAGAAGAATTAAAATCTTTAGTAGAAAAATACGGACCATATATAATAATAGAAGAAGGTTTTGCAATGCCACATGGCGGGATATCAGATAAAGTGATAAAAACGGGGGTTGGATTACTTATTGTAAAAGAAAAGGTAAAATTTCCTGAGGGAAAGACAGCTAATATATTCTTTTCTTTTGCAACAAAAAATAGAAACGACCGACCTGAAATACTAAACGATCTTTTTGAGCTTATAACAAAGCATAATTTCATAGAAAAACTTTCAAAGATGAAAAGGTATGAAGAATTAGAGAAATATTTTGAAAATCTTTAAACAGCTATCATATTATAAAAGTTAGTTAGATTATAATTAATCTCAGTATTGATTTATAATAAAGTTATTAAAAACGACTTTATCTGTTTTCTATAAAAAATTTAAAAAAATGCTATATACACAGTGTTTCAAATATTTCTTGAGCAATTAATATAATGAATAAAAATATTTGACAATCTTTATGGTTCTATTTTAGATGAATCAGTTTTCTCTTAAAATAGTTTAACCTATAATTTAAAAGAAATCTTCCTATGAAAAGCATACTAAAAAAGTATCATTATTTGCCAAAGTCAGTTAAATGTGCAATAAAATATAAATAATTATAACAACTGACACATATTAATAAAAAAATGATAAAAAAGTATTGACAAAAGACAAATAATTATGGTAAACTTAATTCAGTTAGTGTGGTTATTTTAATTCCACTAATATTAAAGGACAATGACAGCAGAATAGCCAAGAAGGAAAGTATTAAGGAATAAGGAAGCAAGGGAATGGGAACAGGTAAGATTACTGATGAAAAGTAAGGATAAAGAGATAAGGTGGTAGAAATAAATTGAATGAAGAGTTTGATCCTGGCTCAGGATGAACGCTGACAGAATGC
>CAYYAV010000149.1:0-4963 GCA_964469865.1 uncultured Fusobacteriales bacterium
CCAATACTTTCATCAATAGAATTTAGTAAAATTATATCTATTATATTTGGAACAAATTCTAAATTCAGTAATTCCTTTATGAAAGATGATGCAGCTATCTCACTTATAGCATTTATTCTGCTTAGATGTTTATATGAAAACAGATTCCATAATACTATTTTTTTTCTATTAGAATACATTTCCGGATTCCTTGTTTCAAGATAATGAAAAAGTTCATGTGTTATTATCATCTCCCTGATGTTTATTTTATTCAGAAATTCTATATTTTTTTTCTGTATGTATTCTACTGTCATTTTAACTGTATCATCATATAGAATAATGGTATCAGGCTCCTGAAAGGCTCCGAAACTGATAAAATTTTTCAAATCATCTGATTTTTTGTTTTCAATCTTTATTTCAAGTTTCCGAACATAATCCTCAATATCCAATTCAGGATTTTCTTCTTTTATCCTTTCAGCAAGCTCTCTGCCACATTTCTGTGACAGTATTATTATTTCCTCCTTTTCTTCCTCATCAATCTTATTCGCAAGTAAATCCTTATTTAATTGATATAACGCATAATTCCTGTCACATAGCTGTATCAAATCTTCTATTTTTCTATCCATATCTGTTTCCTTTATATTTAGACAATTTCTACAAATTATTTTTTGCTCCTATTACTATTACTTCATCCTGAGAAGATCTTATAGCCAATTCAGATTCCATAACCATATGAAGCTGATGTATGTCTAAAAGTCCTTCATAATCTATTACTCTTGCCCCTATGCATAGATATATATCTGGAGAAAGTTTTATATCACTCTTATATACCGACATGGATTCCCACAGCTTATCTGCCGAAGTTCTCACCCCTGCAATATTTGTAACTACTGCATTTCCATCTGCCCTCTGGATTTTAATAAATCCTTTCTTATCAATTACTCTTATTTCCATGGCATTCCCATTTTCATATCCAAATACATAGAAATAATTATTCTGGGCAATTTTTCTTACATCTTTTTCAGGTACTCTCAGCGACTTCGCTGCCAGTTCCAGTGCTTCACTGTCATCTATTTTTTTAGACAGATCCATCGTTTTTATTTCCGTAGATCCTGTTGCTATAGCTCTTACTTTCTGTGATTGTGAATCTATTTCTATTTGTATTTCTACTGAATCTGGACTTGCTCCTGATTTGACAACCATGTCCGTAGCTTCCAGACGTAATTCTGCAATGTCTTCTGCTGTAGGATTGGGAACTACCCTTTCTACAACATCTCTAACCATTGCAAGAGCCACTCCTATAGAAGATATAACTTCTGCATATTCGGCAATCTGATAACTAAGCCCCATTTTTTTCGCTGTAAAAGGTAAAAGTGCAGTTGCCCCTCCTCCGCCTCCAACTAAAGATATCTGGCTTCTCTCTACTTTATATTTATCTGATAGCTTATTAATAACCCCTATACAGATATCAGAAGCTATATCCAAGATTTTTGTAGCCGTCTCTTCTACTGTCTGATTCAATTCCTTTGCTAAAGCTTCTATTGCCTTTATACACGATTCCTTATATCCTTTGGAATAGTCTTCTGATTTTACAAGTCCAAGGGCATTTGCAGCACAGGTAACAGTTATTGCTACCCTTTTCCCATTTTCTGACTCTATGGCAATATAGTCATTCGGATCTCCTTCCAGAGGCTGTATCCTTACCACTTTCGGATTAATTATCTCTTCAGGCTTTGTAAAGGCTGCATAAGGTAACTTAGCTATATGGGCAGACCTTGGTCCAACTCCTACTACATGATGTTTATCTGCTCTGACCATTGAACCTCCCGCAACTCCTGATACATGTACATCCAGAGAATTTATCAGTGTCTTATGTCCTCCGACTACAGAATAGTCAACCATAGGCCTTCCATTTTTTATGACACCTATATCTGTACTTGTTCCTCCTACTTCAAAAAATATTGCATTGGATGCTTTAAGATACATTAAGGCTCCTACTGTTGAAGCAGCGGGTCCTGAGAGCATTGTAAGAACAGGTCTTTTCCGCATCTCTTCTATATCCATTACACCTCCATCACCTCTCATTATCATTAACGGAGCTTTAATCCCTGAATTTTTTACACTCTTTTCTGTGCTGTCTGCAGTTTCAAACATTCTTGGTAATATTGATGCATTAATAACTGCAGTCCTTGTCCTTCTACTTAACCCATAAAGTTTACTTATATCTGAAGCCAGGGAAGAATCAACTCCTTTTTCATTACATATTTCCCTTACCATTATTTCATGTGTCATATCATCAACTCCGAATGCCTCAGTTCCTACAATAACACGGCATTTTTCACCCAAAAGTTCATCTATTTTTTCGCCTATATATTCTTTATTACCGTGTTTCTTTGTGTTTATATATCTATGGGAAGTCAGTATCTTCCTTTTTCCCTCACTGTCCAGCTTTATATCATCAATATTGCTCTGATAATTGGAAAGAATCCCCCCGAATCCGCCTTTCCCCATACCTATAATACCTATTTTGGCAACATCCCCTTCAAGAAGGGCATTTGTAGCCTGTGTTGTACTATGAGCAATAAAGACTACATCCTCTGGTGAGATTCCATTATCATTCAGGCATTTCTTGAATGCCTGTACCACTCCTGCTGAAACTCCCAGTTCATCGTCATGGGTGGTTTTAACTGAACCGATTCCCACTATTTCATATGTAGAATTATCTATTGCTACTGCTTTAGTATGTGTCCCTCCAACATCTATTCCCACTCTTACACTTCTTTTTTCCATATCCTTCTCCTATCCGAACATTATATATACTAATATGATATTAATCACACAAATTATCCATGACCATATGACACCTGTTTCCAGGAATTCCTTTACATTTACCTTTGTATAATTTAACGACCACAAGTTCCATGATTGTGTAGGACATGCTGATAAATTCATAGTAATTGTAGGGACATATATTAATGGAAACATAAATGCCTGTGAAAAAGTTCCTATGGCATTAAGGACTCCCACTGTGGCACTTCCTGCTCCAAATATTGTAAGCGGTCCCCTAAACAGACCTAATGGAGCAGCAATCATAAATATTATAGCTATCATTAATGTCGATGAAGGCAGAACAGGTCCCAATATCGCTTCAAAAAAAGGTGCTGCTACTCCTGAAATCTTATTAAACATAGGAAGTATAAATAAGAATCCCAGTAAGCTTGCCACATCTACCACTCCTTCAAAAAATGTCCTTGTTATTATTCTGGAAGCTTCCGCATAATTAGGAAATTTCCCACATACCCATAAAGCGAAGATAGAAGCTACTATAAATGCAGGAATTGGCTGCCATTTAAAGAAAATAGCTAATGCTACCGGAATAATAGGAACAAATAGGGCTATTGAAGGAATATTTTCTTTTTCTGGTTTTTCTATTTTAACAGCCCATGATTTCTGTCTTTTCCTTCTTAATTTTACAAAAAGCATTACTACAACTATAAATAGCTGCACTGCCATTGCAGAAAATCCGAACTTAAGATAGTTCCAGTCATATTTGAATCCTTCAAAAATTCCCTGCATCTGCTTAAAAAGTACTATATTTACATACATTCCGCTTCCTACGCTCATCAGATATGAAGAAACAGCCAGGGGCTTCGGAACCCCAAGTGACATAAGGATAGGTAGTATTATCACTCCTATCGCCACTACTGCCCCTGCTCCGAAAGTTGATGTAAATATTATCCCAGTAACTATTGTAAGCAGGATTGTAGTTACTAAAGGATCGTCTCCTCCGAGTTCAGTAGTACTTTTTATAAGTTTTGATGCAATCCCTGTTTCTATAAGTATCCTTCCGAACCAGCTACCAAATATCACTATTACTGCCGTAGGTCCCCAACTTTCCGGTCCACCTTGAAATATTTTTATCTGTGCATCCTGCCATGTGAGCTGTCCGCCTACTATACATAGAATTACCCATATGACAGCCATTATTGCAAATCCTATCATCAGATTACCGCCTCTTGCTGCAAATACTATTAATGCAATATAAGTGATAATTAAAAGTATTCCTATTACAAATTCCATATTTACCTCCTGATTAGTTATATTTTCTATGATCTATATATTTATATGATTGTTCTTCACAGTCTCCCTATCCATATTATCTTTCTGGCTTATAAGGAGACAAAGTGTATCTAGGACAATGTGTACACTCTGATCAAATAATGAACTTAGAAGCTGTATGGAGGACTTATTGTCGTCATCTTTTACCTTTCCAGGTACTTCTATAACATATTCTGACAGCTTTCCAACAGGAGAATCTTTTTTACTTGTAACAGCTAACACGGTCAGTCCTAAATTTTTAGCTCTTTCGGTATTTCCAAGAACTCCTCTAGACGTTCCTGATCCTGAAACTGAAATATACACATCTCCTATTTTTAGACTTGGTGTTATCGTTTCCCCTATTACATAGACATTATATCCCAAATGCATAAGCCTCATTGCAAAGCCTTTTGCCTGAAATCCGCTTCTTCCTTCTCCATCTACAAAAATTCTTCTTTCCTTAACAAAATATTTTAATGCACCTTTCAGATGTTCTTCATCTACCTTTTCAATAACCTCTATTATTTCTTCCATTATTGCATCTATTGTTCTCATTCTTCCTCCTCACTGATCTTCATTTACTTTTATACGCCTGTATGTGTAGTTATAAATCTTTCCAGTTCATTTCTGATAGGAAGTCCTTCATTATCACTTAGATTTGTTACCTGAATGGCCCCAATAGCATTTGCTTGCCTTAATATCTCTTCACCTGACAGATTATTAAGCAGGCCGTCTATTACTCCCACTGCAAACCCATCTCCCGCTCCTACAGTGTCTATTACTTTAACTTTGAAACATGGAAAAGTTTCATATCCTTCCTTACTAAAGAAAAGGGATTTTTCTTTTTTATATTTCATAAATACATTTTTTATACCTTTATCTATAT
>CAYYAV010000150.1:0-4932 GCA_964469865.1 uncultured Fusobacteriales bacterium
ATCGCTGTGACTGGAGTTCAGACGTGTGCTCTTCCGATCTGATAATAACATTATTCCTATTATGACCGATGTATTCTCTATCATATCCTGAGAAACATTATTTATTTCCTTACCGAAATTATCTATCTTATTTTTAGCACTTTCTATCTGTCCGGGTATATTGAATATACTTTTAGACTGCTCTAATCTAAAAAGATCATCTTTCACTCTATTTAACCTGTCCAGACTATTGTCCAGTTTCATTATTGCAGGTTTTTTATATTCTAATTCAAAATAACTTGAAATAGCTGAACTGAGAAGTATTCCTCCAGGAAGCATTACATATATGAACAGAAATATTAAAATTATATATTTGGATATCTGTTTTAGTATTTCTGTAATTCTATTATTAAAAAACATATAAGGTAAAATAGCAACTAATGATAGAAATATAAGAAAACTTCCTATCTTTGCCTTGAAGATTTCAAAATAAATTGTTTCAAGTTTTAGCACTACTACACTTGCCAATGCTACTTTCCATATAGCATTTATGATATCATATATAGGCTGTATGACATCTCCTACCTGTATATCCATTCCTAAAATCATACTGACATTTACAGTACTTCCTTCAATTACATCTGCAACACCTTTTAAAAGTGAAAGAGTTACAAAAAGTTTCTTTGACTCTTCATATGAAGCTTTTATATAAGGTAATGTCAGATTCCTAAAAAGATTAAATACTGTTAATTCAAAAATCCTATTCATTATTCCAAAAATACAGAGGACTATACCTGTAATAATGGAGATTTTTATTATATTATTCTTATTTTTTATAAAAAATTCTTTCATTTTATCACCTCTGGCCATAAATTAATCTATTTCTAAAATATTCCTAATTACATAAGAAGATAATACAAGTCCGGCAGTTCCCGGCACAAATGCATTACTTCCTGGAGTTATTTTATTTGGAAGCTTATTATTTTCTCTGAATTCTGTCAACCGTTCTTCTTTAAATAATGTAGATTTATCGGGAACAAGGACTTTTTCTCTTGAATATACTACAGGGAGATTTTTTATATTCTTCTTATTCAGAATACGCCTTATTGTTCTCGCCATAGGACATACCGCTGTATCTTCTATTATAGATATTTCTATCATCTCAGGATGCATTTTATTTCCAAATCCCATGGAAGATATTATTTTTAAGTTATTATTATAACAATATTCAATTAAATTAATCTTACAGTATATAATGTCTATACAGTCTATTACAAAATTATAATCCATATTATATTTATTTAAAATACCGTCAATATTTTCATATGCCAGTTCTTTTATCAATCTCACATTACATTCTGGATTAATATCAAGTATACGCTCTTTCATTACTTCAACTTTAGATTTTCCGATGGTACTGTGTAAGGAATGAAGCTGTCTGTTTATATTTGATTCGGAAATTTCGTCAAAGTCAACCATAGTTATGTTTCCAATACCTGATCTGGCAAGAGATTCTACTGTATAGGATCCAACTCCTCCAATACCAAAGACTATTATATTTGAATTTTTCAGTTTATTAATTCCATTTTCTCCTACCAGCATAGAAAATCTGGAAAAAGTTTGATTCATCTATTATTTACTCCTTATATAATTATTTTAGTGACATTTATTATAGCATAATTTAAATATTTTTACCAAATAATAAAAATAACTTTATTATATCACAACATTAATATATTGTAATATATAAAGCTACTTTCTTATTTAATATTATGGATTCTAATCTATTCCTGAGTTAGCTGAGTCTGTTGGAATGTATTCTTATATTCTGTAAGTTTTATTACTACTGCGTCAAGCCTTTCACTGAATATCTTTGCTGAAGCATTTCTTATCAGCTGTTTTTCCAGAGTATACAACACCACAGTTTCATTTTTACTTGTTGACCACATACCTCTTCTTTCAGCATTATTTAAAAGCTCCTTGGCAATTTCATCAGCAAATTCTTTCATTTTTTTCGAATCAAATCCTGGGCCGGTAAGAAGGGATCCATTCAGATAGTTACTTAGCAGGCTGTAGGAATATTCTTTAGCAGCTCCTTGTAATCCCAATTTAGCATCATTTTCTGCTTTTGTTATAGATTCCTGGCTTCCCCCTGATACTTTTGATACTACTGCCAGTTCCGTATCAAGATTATAATTTCCAAATATGAGACTTCTAAGTTCTTTATTAGGGAAAAGAGAATTGATTTTATTGTTTAAGACCTGTGCTGAGAATACATTAGCTGATAAAATGATCATTATTACTATTATAATTTTTTTCATTTTGCCCTCCTGTTTATCTTTTAATAGTATTTTTATATATTATAGCACATTATATCATATTTTTTCAAAAAAAATCATTATTTTTATCTTATACTGCTAAAACTGTGCTATAATATAATTAAATTTATCTATTGGAGGTACTATGAAAAAGCTATGGGAAGGGCGTTTCAACAAAGAAACTAACAAATTACTGGAAAAATTTAATGCTTCTATCACTTTTGACAATAGAATGTATGAAGAAGATATAAATGGAAGCATAGCACACAGCAGAATGCTGGTAAAGCAGGAAATAATCAATAAAGATGAACAGAATAAGATTGAATCTGGATTGTTAGATATAAAAAAGGAGATTGAAGAAGGAGTCTTTCAGTTTAAAGTAGAAGATGAAGACATACACATGTCTATAGAAAAACGTCTTACTGAAATAATAGGTCCTATTGCAGGGAAACTACATACCGCAAGAAGTAGAAATGATCAGGTTGCCCTTGATATCCGTATGTATGTCAGAAAAGAGGCAAGAAATATAAGACAGCTTCTTATAAATATGGAGCATATCCTGTTGAATCTTTCTGAAAAATATAAGAATACTGTTATTCCAGGCTACACTCATCTTCAGAGAGCACAGCCTATACTCTTTTCTCATCATCTGATGGCTTATTTTCAGATGTTTAAAAGAGATATTTCAAGAATTGATGATTTTCTTGAAAGAACTGATGAACTTCCTCTTGGGGCAGGAGCTCTGGCAGGAACTACATTCAATCTTGATCGTAATTACACTGCTCAATTGCTGGGATTTTCAAAACCTACTGAAAATAGTCTGGATTCAGTGAGTGACAGGGATTTTATAATAGAACTGGCTATGATAATTTCTATAATTTCTATGCACTTATCAAGATTTTCTGAAGAAATAATAATATGGTGTACATCTGAATTTTCATTTATATCCCTTGATGATGCCTTTGCTACAGGTTCTTCCATCATGCCGCAAAAGAAAAATCCTGATATAGCTGAGCTGGTCAGAGGAAAGACAGGAAGAATATATGGGAACCTCGTAGGAATACTGACTACTATGAAAGCACTTCCACTCGCATACAATAAGGATATGCAGGAAGATAAAGAAGGCATCTTTGATTCAATTGATAATATAAAACTTTCTATTGAAATATTCTATGCTATGTTAGATACACTTTCGGTCAATGAAGATAAAATTCTTAATTCTATAAAATCAGGATTTCTGAATGCCACTGATGTAGCAGATTATTTGGCTAGACGTAATATTCCATTCAGACAGGCTCATAAAATTACCGGAGAAATTGTTTCTTATTGTGAAAGTAGGAATATAGCTATTGATGATATGTCTATAGAAGATTTCAAAAATTTTTCCGAAGTATTTGAAGAAGACATTTTGTCTGAAATTACTATTGAAAATTGTATAAATAAACGAGATTCCCTAGGTGGAACTTCAATAAAGAATGTAGAGATTCAACTAGAAAATGCACGAAAATATTTAGGAATATAATCTAGATTTTAGGAGATAACTATATATATGTCATTAAAGATTTTACACTTTTTTAAAGAAAAATGGATTAGAAATATCTCATTGTTTCTTTTTAGCCAGACGGTCTCCACATTGGGTTCCTCTGTAGTTAATTTTTCCATATTCTGGTATCTGACTTTAAAATACTCATCTGGAATTATTATCACCATTCTTATTTTATGTATTTTTATTCCTCAGACACTAATTTCATTATTTGCAGGTGTATGGGCTGATAAATACATAAAAAAGTATATCATAATATCTGCAGATTCTTTTATTGCCTTCGCTACTTTTATTTTAGTAATTTTTATTTTCGTAGGAAATGAATCTTTATATATAATATATACAGCGACAGTTATAAGATCAATTGGAAGTGGTATACAAGCCCCTTCTATTTCTTCACTTATTCCTGAACTGGTACCGAGGAAATATTTAAATAAAGTTAACGCAATTAATAATATTCTCCATTCTGTAGTCACTCTGTTATCTCCTGCTATTGGAGGAATCATATTAGGTTCATTCGGAATAGTGCATTCCCTTATGTTTGATATCATTACAGCAATTATAGGAGTGGGAATACTTAGTACCTTAACTGTAACAAAATCAGAAGAAGTAAAAGATAAAAATAATGAAAGCCAGATAAGACAGCTTATTAACGGCGTGAAATATGCCAGGGGAAACTTTGTAATAAATAATATTCTGAAACTGTTTACAGTCATATATATTATAGTAACTCCGATAGCATTCCTATACCCGCTTCTTGTAGAGAGAACATATGGAAATGATATCAGAAAAATAACCTTTACAGAAATTTCTTGGTCTTTAGGAATGATTACAGGCGGTATTTCAGTAGTTTTTACAAAAAAATTAAGAAATAAAATTAAAGTTTCCTTGTGGATAAACTTTATTCTTGGAATAAACTTTATAATTATGGGAATTTTCGCTCATAAATTATCTATTCTTCTCATGACATTATTTCTGGGAGGTATTTTTGTTATTATAGGGGATACTGCTGAAACAGTATTCATTCAGGTAAATACTTCCCCTGAAATGATGGGAAGGATTTTTTCAATGCTCCATATGATACGTTCATTG
>CAYYAV010000151.1:0-4918 GCA_964469865.1 uncultured Fusobacteriales bacterium
TCTTAGGAAAAGAATAAAGATATAATTTATATATATATTGATAATCCGCTAATATTCAATAACTTTTTTAAAACTATTCTTATAATTACCTTTCGTGATCTTTTATGATTAATTAAAAAATTCCGATACCATTTATTTCTATAAACCTGAACAGAAGATCATTTAAAACTTTCTCATTTTTATGATCATCATAAGGAAGAGTAAATATGCCATCCCTGTTAGTCCATAATCTGTCATAATAATCTATCAGGCTTTTAGAAATATTCTGATCATAAGTTGAAATAATCTTGATTTCATTTTCAAGATTATAATTACGCATATTTCTCCTAGTGAAATTAGTTGATCCTCCATAGGTAATCATATAATCTTTTTTTAAAATAGAAAGCATCTTTGCATGATACATTTCTTCGCCTTTGTTATAAAATCTTATTTGGATATCATAGCCATTTTTTCTTGCGTATTTCATAAGTTCCCCTGCAGCAGCTTTATTAGGAAGTCCTGCTGTAGAATTATTCAGGATAATTTCAAATTTTATTCCTCTTCTTGCAGCTTTTCTTATGTCATTTATTATTCCTCTGTCTGAAAGAAAAAATTGGGCTATTATGACCTTATCACCAAATGATGAGTTTGAGAGTTCAGAAGAAATATCTCTGGCAGTAGCACCTTCAGTAAAATACTGTAATTTAATATTTTCATTACTAGAATAAGGTATATGGCTAAAATCTCTGTCAGGCAATGTTCTATTTAATGTACCGTCTTTTTTTGTAATTTTAGCTGATGACTTTTCAGCTTCATATATATCTTTTAATATAGGAGACGAAAACTTAAATCCCACATTGGAGTGTTTTGATCCTTCAGCATGAGGATTTGCAGAAGTCAGTATGGCAGTATTTTCATTCATAATAAGTTTTCTGTGATTAGCTTTGGCATTTAATGCCCTCAGGATGCTTCTTATGGTAACTTTATCAGTTCCTTCATAGACAGGATTGTTATGTTTCCCTACATTTTTTGGATTCCCCCATGGCTGGATAAAAAGTCTCCATGGAGTAGAATAAAGAGACAGTGGATCTCTTAGTTTGGAAATGTCGATGTATCCTATATTAACTCCTGCTTTTTCCAGTTTTTTATGAGTAGGATTATCAAAAGCACCATAGAAAGTATTGCTTTCATCAAGAATAAGATAAATTTCTACATGTGGATCTTTTTTTCTTTTTTCCAGTATTTTTTCAGAAAATTCAGTGGCAATATTAATAGGGTCAAGTTTTTCTTTTACTCCTTTACCAAGGAAATCATTGAATACAAAAATATCCATTAAAAAAAATTCCTGAGATTCATCCAGAATTTCATAGACTTTATCCCATATCTGTCTTTCAAAGACTCTTTTTCCATCCTTTTCATAATTCAAGTCATAAAAAAACTCTACATTATCAGCATTATAGATTTCAGTCTTAATATCAAGCCCTTCCGGAAGGGTAACGCATGATAGGAGACAAAGTACCGTAAATATTTTAAAGAAGAACAATTTCAATTTCATTATAAGTTCCTTTCAAGTTTTGATATATTAGATTATACCAGTATAAAAAAAATTTGACAACAGGTTAAATTATAAAAATTAATATTGTTTTTATTACAAATTAATAGTAAAATATATTGAAAGAAAATATTAAATGGGGTAATCTAATAAAAGAGGTGTTTTATGGAAACATTGAAAGAATTTTATAAAATCGGGAATGGTCCTTCAAGCAGCCATACAATGGGACCTCAGAAGGCAGCTTTCAAATTTAGGGAATTAATGAAGGAAAAATCAGAAAAAGATATAATTTATAAAATTGAACTATATGGAAGCCTTGCAGCTACAGGAAAAGGACACCTGACAGATTTTATAATAAGGGAAACCTTGGAAGATAGCGGGATGGATAACGTCAAAATAATATTTTCTCCTGAAATAGTATATGACTATCATACAAATGCAATGAAAATATCAGCATATGCCAGAGAGGATAATAATTATAATAATCCTTTAGAAGAAAGACTTTATTTTTCTATAGGTGGTGGCAGTATAGTAGAAAAAATGTCAGATTTTGGTATTCATGATATTCCTAAGGAACGTGTAGAAAATAGGAAAGATGTGTATCCTCAGAAGAATTTCCAAGAAATTCTTGAATATTGTATAGAAGAGAATATTACATTACCTCAGTATGTAGAAAAACATGAAGGAACTGAAATCTGGGAATATTTAAGAGAAATATGGAAAGCAATGGATGAAACAGTAAAAAAAGGGCTGAATTCAGAAGGATATCTACCAGGCAAATTAAAGCTGGAAAGAAAAGCAAAAAACTTCTACAAAAAGTTTAAATCTTCTCCTTTTAAAGAAAGTAAAGGAAGAATATACTCCTATGCCCTTGCAGCATCAGAAGAAAATGCCAGTGCCGGAAAAGTTGTTACAGCTCCTACGTGCGGAGCTAGTGGAATTATTCCTGCGATATTAAAAAACTATCAGAGGGAAAATGATATGTCAGAAGAAGAAGTACTGAACGCTCTTGCTGTTGCAGGAGTTATAGGGAATGTATATAAGCAGAATGGATCAATATCAGGAGCAGAGGTAGGATGCCAGGGAGAAATAGGAGTAGCATGTTCCATGGGAGCTGGAATGGTTGCATATATTTTAGGCTCTGATATATATGGGATAGAATATGCATCAGAAATTGCCATGGAGCACTGCCTTGGAATGACATGTGATCCTATGCTGGGATATGTCCAGATTCCATGTATTGAAAGAAATGCGATATATGCATCTAAAGCAGTGGACTGTGCTCATTACAGCATAATGTCCGGAGATAATAACCTGGTATCCCTTGATGAAATAGTTCAGACAATGCTGGAAACTGGAAAGGATCTGAAAGCTGATTATAAGGAAACCTCTTTGGCAGGACTTGCAAAATTAAAAAAAGAAAAACTGGATCTTTAGGAAAGGAAATATTAAAAGTTTAGAATGAATTATCTAGCACATTCCATGATTTCACTGGAAATAGATGAAAAGCTTGAAAAAACAAAGACAACATTATATGGAAATTTTTCAGGAGATTTCTATAAAGGAAGAATTGAGGGAATAAAATTATCTGAAAACTTAAAGGAAGGAGTGATTTTACATAGGATAATAGACAGTATTGCTGATGGAGATGACAATTATCTAAATAACATACTTTCTAAGGAATTTGGAATTTTTAAAGGAATTGTCTCGGATATTATAATTGATCATTTCATTTCTAAAAGATTTTATAGTATTTTCAATGAAAATATTAATGAAATTGAAGATAAAATATTGTATACTGTACATACTTATAATAAATATTTTCCAGAAGAATTTAGTTATACATTCGATTGGATATATAGAAATAAAGTCTTATCAGGATATTCAAGTCTGGAATTCCTAGAAAAGGTGTTTAAGGGCATGTCCAGGCGGATAAGAAAAGGAGAGATACTTCTATCAGCAGTAGATATAGTTAAAAAAAATTATGAATATCTTGAAGAAAATTCCCTGAAGGAATTTTTGAATGTAAAGGAACAAAGTATTAACAGATTTTTAAATAGATAGAGATAATCAGAAAATGGAGGAATAAATGAAAAAAATATTATTAATTTTACTTATTTTAGGAAGTTTAAATGTCATGGCTGAAGGGAATAACTCTTCTAATGCTGTAGATGAAAAGGTGGAAGTAAAAAAATTTAAAAATTTGAAAGACGCGGCTGAAGATTATGCTAAAGTACTTCAGGAAATTTCGAATTATGGTTCCAGACAACTATTACAGACTATAAATCCAGAAGTCGACAAATATGTTGAAGTGAAAAAAAATAGCGAGTTGACTAAAAAATGGGAAGAAACTAATACAATGCTAATAGAGCAGTTTGAAGTATCTGTTCAGAAAGTCAATGAAAACAAAGGAAAAGGAGAAGTAATATTTCTGATAAAAGGATACAATGAACAGGAACTGGATAAATACTTGAACGATAATGCTGATAAATATGCAAAGGTAACAGCATTAAAAGATGTAGAAATAGATATTGAAAAATATATAGATCTGCAGTATGAGTATTTAAAAAATACTCCTAAAATAAACCTGGCTACATCAAGAGTAGATTTTGTAAAAGTTGCTGACGGATGGAAAGTTGTAGAAGAAAATAAGGAAAAATAGAATAGGAAGGTTGAAAATGCTGGCAGATTATCATATGCACTTTGAATTTGGAAATTATGATGAGGAATGGGTAAAACTATTTTTTGAACAGGCTGATAAAATGGGTCTGAAAGAAATTGGAATAACTGAACATACCCATGCTTTTAAAGAATTCAAGGATTTGTATTATAATGAACTTATACTGGATGATTCTGAAATAGGTAAATTCCAGAGAAAATGGCTGGAACAGAAAACCAAATTCTGCCATACTCTTGATGAATATAGGAATTTTATAAATTTATTGAAATCAAAAGGTTATCCTGTAAAATTTGGATTGGAAGTATGTAATTTCAGGAATCAGAAAAAAGTAGAAGAGCTTTTAAATAAGTATGAATGGGATTATATAATAGTCTCCATACATTTTATAAAAGGATGGGGTTTTGATTTTAGTGCCCTGAAACATCATTTTAATGACAGGCCTCTAAAAGAAATATGGACTGATTATGCAAAAGAGATAGAAACAGTTGCCAATACAGGACTATACGATATTCTGGGACATCCTTTTAATCTGAGAATATTTGAAAATATACCTGAGAAACAGGATGTAGAAGACATTCTGGAGAATATTGCCGGATTACTAAAAGAAAAAGGCATGATTGTAGATATTAATACGGGAACTTATTACAGATATACTATTAAGGAAATTACTCCTTATCCTGATTTTATGGAAAAGTTAAGAAAGTATG
>CAYYAV010000152.1:0-4910 GCA_964469865.1 uncultured Fusobacteriales bacterium
TATAGTCTTGTCTGCGTCCAGTACAAACTTATCTAGTGCAGGTTTCGGAGCTATTTCTCCATTTAATACCGACTGAATCATGTTAAACCATAATGGTCTCATCTGTGCAAATCCGTCTATAGTATTGTAGTATGGCCCAAAATGTGCTACAAGTGTCTCCAGATATTTTACTTCAGGATCATCATACAATCCTGATTTCCCAACAGGTGAAAAATTATTTGTAGCTTTTAATGTTCTTTCTCCCCATACAGGATCATTAGTCAGAAAATCAACAAATTTTTGAGCTGCTGCTACTTTTGCAGGATCTCCATTATCAAATACTGCTGAACCTGCTAACAGGAATTCAAACTTTGCCTGCCCTGATTCATTAGGAAATGGAAGAAAAACCGGATCGAGATCACCTTTTGCTATCACTTCTTTATCCTGGCCTTTTAATCCAGGTGAATATAGAATTGTTACAACCGCTTTTCCACTTCTGAAAGCTTCCAGTGCATCTTTTGCTTCAGCGGATACACCTTTTCCTAAAAGTCCTTCATCATATGCCTTCTTAATCCATTCTAGTGATTTTACTCCATTTTCATCATTGATAGTATATCTTGTCACCTCTTTATCTGTTATCCATGAATTATATAAATTTGATACAAAAGCTCTTGGTCCCTGGTCTCCCGCCTGACTTTTTGTATAAAATAAAACCGGATCAATATTCGGATCTTTTTCCTTAGCCGCTTTCAGAAAAGCCTCAAATTCAGCTACAGTCCAATTCCTTCCTGGTTTATTTAATGGCAGAAGATCAGTTATTCCAAGTTTATCAGTCAGCTTTTTATTAACTGCCATTACAAAAGGTGCTGTCCCTAAAGGATATAGATATAGCTTATTATCAAAACTGCTTGCTTCTAATATTGTATCTGAATATTTTGATATATCTACTCCTTCAAAAGGTGCAAGATAACCTTTCTTTGCCCAGTCAATAATCCTTCCCGGAGCATCAACGATTACATCGGGATTAGATTTTGCCTGAATTGCTGTTTCAATTTTTGCCGGTCCATCTGTAAAATCTATTTTCTGATATTCTACTTTAATATTCGGATTTTTTTCTTCAAAAGCTTTAATCAGAGCCTTATCATATTCTTCTGGACTCTTGAACTCACTGTCTGATGTAAAGTTAGGAAATGACCAATATTTAATAGTTACTTTGGCATTAGGATCTACCGTCTTATCTGCTGTTTTTCCTTTTTCTCCACCACATGCAATTAACATCAAAGAAGATAAAATTCCTAATAAAATCTTCTTAAACAAATTTCTGTCCATTACACTTACCTCCAATAATTTTAATATTTTCTTTTCGATATATTTTACCTCATTTTTTTAATTTGTAAATAGTATTTTGAAAAAAATTTTTATTTTATTTTATTTTTTTGGAGTTTTACTAAAAATATTTAATTTGCATTTTTTTCTTAATAGTTATAAAATAGTATCAAGATAAACTTATTAACTGAGGAAGGAAAACAGACAGTAATGGAAAATAATTTTAATAAAATAGAAAAAAATATCAAAAGAAAAAAAGAAAACGGTCTGGAACTTTATACAAGCAGGGAAGAAGAAATTGCCAACTTTGTTAGCCATACTGTAGGAGCCGGACTTTCTATACTAGGATTCATTATCCTTACAATACGTGGAAGCTGGACGAGGGATATCTGGACTCTTCTTTCTTTTATGATATTCGGAATCGGACTTATGGTGTTATATACCATGTCTTCAGTTTACCATGGACTTAGACCCGGAACTGCAAAAAGAGTTTTTGAAATTCTTGATCATTCAGCAATATATATTTTAATAGCCTCTACATATACTCCTTTTCTGGTACTAGTGGTGAAATCCCCCTCCGGTAATATGATATTATGGGCTCAGTGGATAATCTGCACTCTCGGTATATTGTTTAAAGCCTTTTCTACCGGAAAATTTCGGCTTTTCTCAACTTTACTCTATTTATTCATGGGCTGGATGATAATTTTTTCATGGAGAGAATTAAAAACAAATATCAATACTCTGCCATTAATTTTTCTTATTACCGGTGGACTTCTGTATTCTCTGGGAACTATATTCTATATGTGGAAAATATGTAAATACAATCATATGATCTGGCATTTATTTGTACTTTTTGGAAGTATTGCACATTTTTTTGCAGTATTTTTTCTAGTATAATTTTATTAACTTCAGAAACTTAAATATATATTTGTCTGAATAAAAAAAGGTGAGTTTTTAAAAATATATCTCACCTTTTATTTTATTATTACCCGCTTTATTTATTCTATATCAGATATATACTAACCACAATTTTTCAAAGTTCCACTTTTGATTTTTATTTTATTATCAGTGTTTCTCCATCCATTTCCGCAGGTTTTTCCAATCCCAGTAAATCAATCATTGTAGGTGTTATATCTGCCAATTTCCCATCAGTTCTTAATTTAACATCTTTCATATCATTTGTTATCAGAAGAAAAGGTACAGGATTTACCGTATGTGCAGTATAAGGTGCCCCAGTTTCAGGATCTACAAGCAAGTCAGCATTTCCATGGTCTGCCGTTATCAGTACCGCTCCGTCCATTTCCAGTACTTTATGGACTATCTGCCCTGTACAGTTATCCACAGCCTGACATGCTGCTATTACTGCATCAACAATTCCTGTATGTCCAACCATATCAGGGTTTGCAAAGTTTAATATGACCGTGTCTACTCCTCCCTTATCCAACTCTTCAAGAAGTCTGTCCTTTACCTTATATGCACTCATTTCAGGCTGCAGATCATAGGTAGGGACTTTAGGAGAATCTGAAAGCAGTCTTATTTCCCCCGGATAAGGTTCTTCTACTCCTCCATTAAAGAAGAATGTGACATGGGCATATTTCTCTGTTTCCGCTGTCCTTATCTGGACTAATCCCGCTTTTGATACAATTTCTCCAAATCCATTTATAATCTTCTGTGGTGGATAGGCTACAGGTACATCAAATGTTGAGTCATACTGTGCCATACATACAAAGTTAACCTTTGGATGGACCTTTCTTTCAAATCCTTCAAACTTATCTTCAATTATTGCTCTTGTCAGCTGTCTTGCCCTGTCAGGTCTGAAGTTTGCAAATATTACCCCGTCACCTTCCTTTATTATTCCTAATGGTGCCCCTTCCCCAACTATTTTAGTAGGTTTTACAAATTCATCAGTCACTCCCGCTGCATAAGATTTCCTTATAGCCTCATCTGAATTTGCAACAAGCTCACCTTCTCCTGAAAATAATGCATTATATGCCAATTCAGTCCTATCCCAGTTATTATCTCTGTCCATAGCATAGTATCTTCCTACAACTGTAGCAAGTTTTCCTATTCCTATTTCATTTAAGGCCCTTTCCATCTGGGCAAGATAATCAGCTCCGCCTTCAGGAGGTGTATCCCTTCCGTCCATCAGTGCGTGCACATAAACTTCTGTAAGCCCCTTCTTCTTCGCCATATCCACTAATCCTATAATATGGTTTATATGAGAATGGACTCCACCATCAGACATTAATCCCATTATATGAAGTGCCTTTCCTGTTTCCTTTGTCTTATTCATTACATCTGAAAGAGGTCCATTTTCCAGTATAAGTCCTTCTCTTATTTCTTTAGTAATTTTCGGCAGTAGCTGATAGACAACCCTCCCTGCACCAATATTTAAGTGCCCCACTTCTGAATTCCCGAACTGTCCTTCAGGTAGTCCCACATACTCCCCATCCGCTCTCAACTCAGTATACGGATATTCTTTCTTATATCTTGTAAAATTTACCGGTGCAGCCAGTCTAACTGCATCTACCTGATCTGCATGGTGATTCATTCCCCAACCGTCTAGAATAATTAAAACTACTGGTTTCTTTTTCATCTTTTTTCATCCTTCCACTAAAATATATTTATTTCTGTTCCTATTATACAGGTTTTTATGCAATTTAGCAAGCAGATTAAATCTTATCTTCTTTTATCAGTTCATAATCCTCTTGAATTTTATTCATATTAATGATATTATTTTCTAAGGAGAGAATTTCATATTCAGAAAGGATAATATGAAAATAATATATATTATAATTGGACTTGTTTCTTTAGTAGTTGGATTTATAGGTATTTTTATCCCGATGATATTACCTACTACTCCTTTCCTCCTTTTATCAAGTTACTGTTTCGCAAAAGGTTCTACCCGTTTTCATAGATGGTTTACTGAAACAGCGATTTATAAAAATTATCTGGAAGATTTTGAAAAAAATAAGAGTATGACCTTAAGGACTAAGATTTTTCTTCTCTCTTTTTCAAGTACAATGATTGCATTTCCTATTCTTAAGGTAAAAAGTATTCATCTGAAGATTTTTCTTATTCTGATTGTACTATTTAAATATTACTACTTTATTTTTAAAATTAAAACTGTTAAAAAGAAGGAGAAATAAAAGAGTTAAAAAAAGCAGTTATATAAAGAATTAAACTTTCTTTAATAATAACTGCTTTTATTCTTAGACTGTCTAGAAATCCTTAAACGTTTCCTTTGCATTTTTAATATCGTTTTCATCGGGATGTTTTGCAGCTTCTGCCCATCTTTTTTCACTTTCGGGAGTTACCGCATGATGACCTTCCATGCCTTCCCTTGTCATTTTCCTGAATCTTTCAATAAGCTGAGGAGAGATTGCCCCACGGCATATAAATTCCTTTTCAACTATATTCCCATTATCTTCCAAAGCTTTTCTAACTTTAGATACACAGCTTCCAGCATGTTCTGAAAGAGGATCGGCTCCCAGAGTTCCAAATGTACCTACATTCTTTCCCTTTATTCTTGAAATAAGTTTCTTTGTCATTTCATCAGCATCCCCTTTATCAACCCAGTACCCTATAGCTATTCTATCATAGTC
>CAYYAV010000153.1:0-4902 GCA_964469865.1 uncultured Fusobacteriales bacterium
CTAAAAAGTACGTATCTTTCCATTTTTAACCTTCTCTTTTTAATAATCCCCTACTTATATTATCTGTTTTTCATTATAAGTATACCACACTTTTCTGAAAATGATATTCTCAAATAATAAAAAATAAGGAATTTTTTATCTTGAAAAACTCCTTATCTATCTCATCTATAATACCATGTTTAAAAAAGCTTTAGTCCTGTCATGCTGAGGATTTCCAAACAATTCCTCAGGTCTACCTTCTTCTACAACTTCTCCATCAGCCATGAAAATTACTCTGTTACACACTTCTCTTGCAAATCCCATCTCATGTGTTACAACTATCATTGTCATTCCTTCCCTTGCCAGGTCCTTCATAACCTGTAAGACTTCCCCTACCATTTCCGGGTCAAGAGCTGATGTGGGTTCATCAAATAATATAGCTTCAGGTTCCATTGCTAATGCCCTTGCTATGGCAACTCTCTGTTTCTGGCCTCCTGAGAGACTGGAAGGATATACATTTCCTTTCTCTGACAGACCTACTTTCTTAAGCAGCTGACCTGCTTTCTCAATCGCCTGTTCCTTTGTCATTTTTTTCAATGTTACAGGTGCTAATGTAATATTTTCTGTAACTGTCAAGTGCGGAAACAGGTTGAAGGACTGAAATACCATTCCTACCCTCTGTCTTAATGCATCTATATTTACGTGAGGATCTGCTATATCCAGTTCATCCACATGGATATGCCCTCCCGTTATCTCTTCAAGCCCATTTATACATCTTAGAAATGTACTTTTTCCTGATCCTGAAGGACCTATGACACTTATGACTTCTCCTTGTCTGACATTCAAATCTATTTTCTTAAGGACTTCGTTGTCTCCGTATTTCTTATTTAAATTTTCTACCTTTATCATACTTTCAGTTTCTCCTCTATTTTCTTAAACAGTATAGTTAAAATCTTAATTACTACATAATAAATGAATGCCACTATAAGCATTGTCTCGAATACCCTGTAATTCTTCTGATATGCAATCTTTCCTTCACCCATCAGATCTGCCACTCCGATTATCATTAATAATGATGTATCTTTTAAAGAAATTATAAACTGATTTAAAATTGAAGGTATGGTATTTTTAAAAGCCTGTGGTAATATCACTTTACTCATTGCCTTGTTAAAAGGTAGTCCTAGACTTCTGGCTGCTTCCATTTGTCCGGGATCGATAGCTTGTATTCCTCCTCTGAATATTTCAGAAAGATAAGCCCCTGCATTTAAGCTTATTACTATTATTCCTGATATTTCAGCACTCATATTCTCAAGCCCCATATTTTTCAATATAGGATTTATAATCAGAGGAACAACTCCAAAATAAAAGAATATCGCCTGCACCAGCAGCGGTGTTCCTCTTATCAGATCAATGTACTGCCTGCCAAGCCACTGAAACGACCGTATTATCACTGTAGAAAAACCCTTCTTCTTAACAGGTACTGAATTCAGGTATCCTATACCGATACCTATCATTACTGAAAAAATTAATGATATAGCTGTTATATATATTGTAATCCATAATCCGGATACGAAATCAATCCCATTCTCAGTTACTATATCTGAATATGATTTTAGAAATTTCATTATTTTTCCTTTCAAATTTTATATTTAAAGGGACTGCCAATTTAAATTTAAGCATGCCCCTAATATGTTTTATCTATTTTAATATTTTATCATTTTATTTTCCAATATATTTTTCTACTATCTTATCATATTCTCCATTTTCTTTTAATGTTTTCAGTCCTTTATTAAATTTTTCCATAAGCTCGGAATTTTCACCTTTTTTAGTCATGAAACCATAATATCCTGAAGTTAGTTTTTCTGTAGCTATTTTTAATTTTGAATCAGGGGTTATCTTTATTGTATATCCTGCAACTGGTAAATCTTCAAATGCCGCATCTGCCTGTCCATTTTCTACTGCCTTGTACATTGACACAGAATCTTCAAATACCGTTATATCAGCTTTCCCCTTTAATTTATCTTCAGCAAGTTTTGCTCCTTCTGTACCATTTTTTACAGCTATTTTCTTCCCTGCAAGATTATCTAAAGCCTTAACGGAGTCATTATCTTTTTTTACTACTGCTATTACTCCGGTTTCATAATAGGGTTCAGAAAAATCCACAATCTGCTTTCTCTCTTCTGTTATACTTGCTCCTGCTATTGCTGCATCAACCTGTCCTGACTGAAGTGCAGGTATTATTCCTCCAAAATCCATTGGTCTAAATTCTACTTCAAATCCTTCCAGTTCAGCTATCCTCTTTACTAAATCAATGTCTATACCTACATATTCATTATTACTGTCCTTAAATTCAAATGGCGGAAAACTTGTATCTGTTGCTATTATATATTTCTTTTTCCCTGTTCCTCCTTCCGTTCCCTCTTTTTTTCCACAGTATATTGCAATTACTATTATTGTTAATATTAATAATACTTTCATTATTTTACTTTTCATATCTCTTCTCCTTTATTTCCTTTATTATTTGTTAGCTTAACCCTTATTTATATTTTGCCAAAATCTTATCGTATTCCCCATTTTCCCTTATCTTTTTCAATCCACTGTTAAATTTGTCAAGCAACTCGCTGTTTTCCCCTTTTTTTACCATAAATCCATAATGCCCTACTGTCAGTTTTTCCGTACCTACTTTCAATTTTGTATCAGGTGTTGTCTTTATACTGTACTCGATTACCGGCAAATCTTCAAATGCTGCATCTGCCTGTCCGTTTTCAACCGCTTTAAACATAGAGACGGTATCTTCATATACCCTAATTTCAGATTTCCCTTTTAAATTTTCATTGACATAATCAGCACCTGCTGTTCCATTCTTAATAGCCAGTTTTTTTCCTTCCAGATCCGCCGCTTTCGATATTGAAGTATTTTCTTTATTCACTACTGCTACCAGCCCCTTTTCATAATAAGGATCCGAAAAATCGACTGCCTTTTTCCTCTCTTCTGTAATAGTAGCTCCTGCTATAGCCCCATCTATCTGTCCAGATTGAAGTGCTGCTATTATTCCTCCGAAATCCATAGGCTTCAGTTCATATTCAAATCCTTCAAGTTTTGATATGGCATCTATTATATCGATGTCTATCCCTACATATTTTCCATTCTCCTGAAATTCAAATGGGGCATATATAGAGTCAGTTGCTATCAGATATTTCTTCTTAATGCCGTTTTTTTCTTCCTTTTTTCCACATGATACAATAAACACCAGAATAATCATTATAAATGATATTATAGCTAATATTTTCTGCTTCATATTTTTCCTCCGTTTTACATAATTATATTTTTATATTTATATTATAATATAAAAAAAATATATTGTCAAAATTTTAACAATATATTTTATCAATATCATTATAATTCTGCTACTTTATTTGAATTCCATCTATTTCTTCTTTTTAATTTTATATCCCATTTCATCCAGGAACTGCTTATTCTTTCTCCATTTTTTCTTAACTTTAACCCATAATCTGAGATTCACTTTAAGATCTATGAGTGCTTCTATTTCCCTTCTTGCTTCAATTCCTATTTTTTTAAGAAGTTTCCCGTTTTTTCCTATTATTATTCCCTTCTGACTGTCCCTTTCCACATATATGTTTATATCATACTTTCTGGTATCATTCCTTGTCTCTATATTAATTATTTCTACTGCAACACTATGTGGAATTTCATCTTTTGTGTGATGAAGAATTTTTTCCCTTATCGTCTCTATTACAATTTTATTTACAGGAAGATCCGTATAATAGTCTTCAGGATAGAACCATATATCATTAGTCAGATAAGGCTGTGCTACTTCAAATATCTTATGTATCCCTATTCCATATTCTGCAGTCAATGTTATGACATTGTCATATTCTCCCAATTTTTCCCTTATTTCTTCCTTTTTTTCTTCTATCTGCTCATCTGAAAGCTTATCAATTTTATTTATTACAATAACTACAGGTGTTCCAGAAGCTTTTACATGCTCATTTACAAACATATCTCCGGTTGAAATTTCCTTAGTCCCGTCAAGCATGAACATAATAAGGTCAACATCACTTAAGGCTTCAAGAGCTACATCTGTCATATGTTCTCCAAGTAAATGTCTTGGCTTATGTATTCCCGGAGTATCAACAAATACATACTGATCTTCCTTTATATTGACGATCCCTTTTATCTGATCCCTTGTAGTCCCTGCTTTATCTGATACAATAGCTACTTTTTCTTTGACAAGCTTATTCATTAGCGTTGATTTTCCTACATTTGGTCGACCAACAATAGCAATAAATCCTGATTTCATTTTTCCTCCTGATATCTTTTAATACTGTCAATTTTTTTTATATGAATTATATAATATTTTTACTTAAAATTCAATTTCTTATATCGTAAAGAAAAAATACTTGACACATTAAAACAAATTTAGTATAATACTATATGATGATTGTTTTAAAATCTAATAAATAAGATATCTGGAGGAAATAAAATGTTAAAATTAAGATTAACTAGACTTGGAAGAAAAAAAGTGCCTTTCTATAGAATTGCAGCTATGGAAGCCTTGACTCAAAGAGATGGAAAAGCAGTTGCCTATTTAGGAACTTATAATCCACTAGCTGAAGAAGGAAAACAGGTTGTATTAAAAGAAGAAGAAATATTAAAATTTTTAGGAAATGGGGCTCAGCCAACTGAAACTGTAAGGAGCATATTAGTTAAGGAAGGTATCTGGGAAAAATTCCAGTCAACTAAGAAAAAATAATTTTATAAATGATTTAATAGTAAAAGAGGCACTTCAAATATGAAATGCCTCTTTATTAGTTTATTTCTTCAGTGCTAAAGAATTCTTCTGTTCTCTCTCGATAATCTTATTTCCCTGTTCCACATAAGCATCTAAAGCCTGTTTAGGAT
>CAYYAV010000154.1:0-4858 GCA_964469865.1 uncultured Fusobacteriales bacterium
CAGTAGTGCTTATGATAATAGCAGCTGTAACATTGTATCTGATATATGGAAGGGCAGATAAGACACCAAAGAAAGGAAATTAAACAGGAAAAATGAAAAAGAAGATCAGTTTTGGAAAAAAGGAATATAGTAATATAAACAGCTTATTAAACAGTAAATTTAATGAAAAAAGTCCTTTAATAGCTGTACACAGGGGAACTGCAAGTGGAACAGTCGTAGAAAATACGATAATATCACAGATAGCTTCATTACAGGCAGGAGGGGATATGATAGAAGTAGATGTTGTAAAATCAACAGACGGAAAATATTATGCCTTTCATGATGGAAATGAATACAGGCTTTTAAAGAAGAGAAAGAATATAAAGGAAATGTCATCTAAGGAGATAGAAAGCCTGACATACTATTGTCCTATTGGAGAGGCAATAGAATATAAGGTAGAAAAACTTGATGATATACTGGAATATTTTAAAGAAAAGGAAGTATTAATAAACATAGACAGAGCATGGAATTATTTTGAAGAGCTGTTAAAATATTTCGACAGATATGGTATGGAAAAACAGCTTGTATTTAAAAGTGCTCCAAAAAAAGAATTTTTGGATGTCTTCAGCAGTCATCCTGTAAAATATATGTATATGCCTATAGTTTCAAATAAGGAGGAAGTAGATGCTGCAATCAGACAGAAGGACTTAAATCTGGTGGGATTTGAGCTTCTGGCAGAAAGCGAAGACGATACTTTCTTTGATAAGAAATATTTAAAGGGGTTAAAAGAAAAAGGATATTTCTGCTGGATAAATGCAATCAGGCTAAATGATGTGAGAAAGCTTTACGCAGGATATGATGATAATATATCTATAACAGAAGGTGGGGATAAGGGCTGGGGAGTTCTCATAGAAAGGGGAGCAGATATAATACAGACTGACTGGCCGTTTCTATTGGAAAAGTATCTGAAAGATAGATAGAATTATAGTTTAATAAATATAAGAGTAGGGATTCTTAATAGAATCCCTACTGTTTCCTTATGATAAATTTTTTAATATGGAAAGAGAAAGAAATGGTATATAATTTATATGAAGTTACAGTATCACTTTTACGGGAAAGAGGATTAGAAATAAAGGATATAGCGGAACTGGTACTTTTTTCAGAAAAAGTACTATCCCAATCAGCTTTCATCACCTTTTCTTGAAATATTTGAAAAAGATGATCCATTATATGGAACAGATGAAAATAACATAGCAACAGCATCCAGAAGGAAAATAAAATTTTATTTGAAAAAGATAGGGAATGGGAGTATAATTATAGTAACAGATACCTTATTGAAGATCTGTTACACCTGTTAAGAATGGAAGGCGATATAATCTTTTAAAATAATGGAAATAGCAATGAAAAAGTTTTAATATATCGGCTAGATTAAGTAAAAAAAGATAGGAGGCCTGTAGCTTGCTGATGTTACAGGGGAAAATATGAGAGCAGTAGATCTGATAGAAAAAAAGAGGGACAGGAAGAGTTTAAGTGAAGAGGAAATAAAATATCTGCTAGATGGATATCTTGAAGGAGAAGTGCCTGATTACCAGATGTCATCATTCCTTATGGCAACATATTTTAATGATATGACAGATAAGGAGCTTCTTTCATTTACTCTTGCTATGAGGGATTCGGGAGATATAATAGAATTTAATGATGTGGATAAATTTCTGGTGGATAAGCACAGTACAGGAGGAGTAGGAGACAAAGTTACAGTAGTTCTTGCTCCGATACTTTCAGCATTAGGAATGGGAACGACAAAGCTTTCAGGAAAGGGACTCGGTCATACAGGGGGTACAATAGACAAATTCGAATCTATAAAGGGATTTAAGTTCTCTGATACTAGGGAGGAACTTGTACGGATTGCCAATAAGACAGGCATAGGTCTTATGGGTTACAGTGACAGGATAGTCCCTCTTGATAAGAAACTTTATTCACTTAGGGATGTAACAGGTACAGTGCCCAGCATCCCTCTTATAGCAAGCAGTATAATGAGTAAAAAACTGGCCATACAGTCAGACGTCATAATTCTGGATGTAAAGGTTGGAGACGGAGCATTCATGAAAAACATGGAATATGCAAAGGAACTGGCTGAAAGGATGGTTGAAATAGGAAAAGGAGCTGGAAAAAAGGTAAAAGTCGTACTCTCGAATATGGATGAACCTCTGGGATATAATATCGGAAATGCCAATGAGATAATTGAATCCATTGAAACACTGAAAGGAAAAGGTCCTGAAGATTTAAAGGAAGTTGTTTATACAATAGCATCACTTGCATTGAAGGCAAAAGGAGAAATAAAGGAACTTTCAGAAGGGAAAGATAAAATAGATAAGGTAATAGAAGATGGCAGTGCCCTTGAAAAATTAAAAGAATTCATAAATGAAAGCGGCGGAAATGGTGAACTTATAAATGACTACACACTTCTACCGGAATCAGAAGAAAGACTGGAAGTGTATTCTGAAACATCAGGATATATATCCAAAATAAAGGCGGAGGAGATAGGAAAAGCTGCAATGATAATAGGAGCAGGAAGGGCTACAAAGGAAGATGAGATAGATCATGCCGTAGGAATAAGAATCCTGAAAAAAGTAGGAGATGAAGTAGAGAAAGGGGAAAAACTTGCTGAAATATACTATAATAGCAATAAAAATTTAGAAGATTCAAAAAAAATGCTGCTTGATGCCTATATAACTACTGAAGTGAAATCTGAGAAATCTAAGACCATTCTGGAAATAATAGAATAAAGACAGGAGAGAAAATATGAAAACAGAATTAACTCATGAAAGTATAATGCAGTATATAGATGAAGTAAATAAGGTTATGGAAAGAGCCTATGTACCTTATTCAAAATTTCCTGTAGCTGCACTGCTCATAGATGATCAGGGAAGAAAGCATGTAGGTGTAAATGTAGAAAATGCTTCCTATGGTCTAGGAATATGTGCGGAAAGGAATGTCATCCCTACTGCTGTGACAGAAGGAATGAAGAAAATAAAAGTACTGGTAGTGACAGGTGGAACTCCTGAGCCGATAAGTCCATGTGGTGCATGTAGGCAGGTGATTTCAGAATTTTCAGATGAAGAAACCTTAATAATACTTACAAATAAGGATAGAAAATATAAAATATGGAAAATAAGCGATCTGCTACCATATTCATTCGGTCCTAGCGACTTATAATATTGTTAATGACTGTATAAGAAGAACTCTTTATGCAGTCATTTTTTATAAATTTCTGTATAATAATTAGCAGGATAAAGCGGATTATGATAAATAAGCATTATAATAATTGAAAAAAAATCTAAAATGAGGTAAACTAATAGCAGATATAGAAATAAAAACAAAAAACCGGGAGGCAATATGAATTATTATGTAGGTATGGATCTGGGAGGTACAAATACTAAAATTGGACTTGTAGATGAAGCGGGGAATATTATCTTTACAACAATAGTGAAGACAGATTCTAAAGACGGTATGGAAAAGACAGTAGAAAGACTGTCGAATATTCTTATAGAGCAGATAAAAGGGAGTAATATAGACTATAATGATGTCAAAGGAGTGGGGCTGGGAGTACCGGGTCCTGTAGCCAATGAGAGGATAGTAAAATTCTGGGCTAATTTTCCATGGCCTAGGGAAGTGGATCTGGCAGCAGAATTTGAAAAGAATCTAAATAGGAAAGTAAAAGTTGACAATGACGTAAATGTAATAACACTTGGGGAAATGTGGAAAGGTGGAGCACAAGGATATAGGAATGTACTTGGACTTGCCATAGGAACAGGAATAGGTGGGGGAGTAATAGCTGACGGTAAGCTTGTAAGCGGTAAGAACGGTGCAGGAGGAGAAGTAGGACATATAAAAGTGGAAAAAGAAGGTAAACTTTGCGGATGTGGACAGAACGGATGCTGGGAAGCATATGCTTCTGCAACAGGACTGGTAAGAGAAGCAAATAGCAGACTTACTGTAAATAAAAACAACCTTCTTTATGAAAGGACACAGGGAAGGGAAATAGAAGCAAAGGATATCTTTGATGCTGCTAAAGAAGGGGATAAGTTTTCAATAAGTCTTGTAGACTATGAGGCAGAATATATTGCTCTGGGAATCGGAAATCTTCTTAACATACTGGATCCGGAAATAGTAGTCATAGGTGGAGGAGTGGCTCTTGCAGGAGAGATACTTTTTGACAGGATAAACGAAAAGCTGATGAAATATGCACTTCCATCTACTCTTGAAGGACTGAAGATAGTACCGGCAGAACTGGGAAATGATGCAGGAATCATAGGTGCAGCCTATTTAGGGATGAATTAGGCAGAACTGGGACAGTAAGGATTTTTGTGATAATTATAATTTGACAGTAATTTTATATATCAGTAATCCTTACTTTATGGTCTTTTTTTTATAAATATGATATAATTAAGTTAATTTATTAAATCAGGAGGAACACATAGTGGAGACAATGACCGGAAGCCATTTATTCCTGCAATTTCTAGTAATAATATTATTGACAGGGATAAATGCATTTTTTTCGGGAGCCGAAATGGCAATAGTATCAATAAATAAGAATAAACTCAAAATCCTAGTAGAAGAAGGGAATAAGAAGGCAATAATGCTCGACAGGCTGCTGGAAGAGCCAAGTAAGTTTTTATCAACAATACAGGTAGGGATTACCCTTGCCGGTTTTTTTGCATCGGCATCGGCAGCTACAGGACTTTCCAAATACCTGTCGTCCTATCTTCAGAAACTTAATATACCGTATAGCAGTCAGATTTCCATGATACTGATAACATTTCTACTCTCATATATAACACTGGTATTCGGTGAACTGATACCTAAGAGACTTGCGTTG
>CAYYAV010000155.1:0-4813 GCA_964469865.1 uncultured Fusobacteriales bacterium
AGTTTCGTTGTTGATTTCGACTACATAATCGCTAGTAAATTTGGCTTCACCTCTAAATAGAACAATGTTTTCATTGCTTTGAATACCATCCTCAATACCATTTCTAGAAATATCTATTAGGTTCTCTTTTCTTTGATTTACTTTTCTTAAATTTGTTTTTGTACCAACAGGGATTTCAATTCCAAATTTTTCCCCATGTTGAACGTCCCATGCTCTGCGAGCACTTGCTATGTAAGTTTTAGTTGGAATACAGCCATAATTTAGGCAAGTACCTCCAATTTTACTTTTTTCAATAAGTGCTACCTTTCCTTTTTTAGAAAGAGAAAATGCTAACGGAGTTCCTGCTTGTCCAGAACCTATAATAATAAAGTCGAATGTTTTCATATTAGTAATTTTTTTAATTCCATTTTAGTTTTTTTCTTTCTTCCCAATAATAGGAAGGATTAATTGCAAAAGATTTTAATTTTTCAAGTTCGATATTTTCTAACTCAAACTCGTTTGCTTTTAAGTTTTGTTGTAAATGGACTAAATTATTTGCACCACTTAAAACTGTACTTCCTTTAAAACAATCCATACAAAATCTAATTGCAATAGCATCAATTGTTACTTTATATTTTGTGGCTAATTTTGCAGTTTCATTTTGTAATGCACTATAATTTAGGTATTGATTTGAAAGTATTCTACCGTTTGCCAAAGCTTCTTTTATAATGATTTTTTTATCTTTGATTTTATCTTTAATTTCTAATAAACTTTGATCTAAAACATTAAATGTTACTTGAAATGAAGTAAAAAGCGGTTCGTCGTTTATTTTTATATTTAATGCTTTTTTAATTACTTCAATTTGTTTACTTCCACTAGTTGATAAGCCAATTTCTATATTATTTTCTTTTTTAATTAGGTATAATTTTTTTAAAACTTCAGTACTTTCCAACACTTCGCTTTCTTGAGTTACAGAATGTATTTGATACAATTTTAAATTAGGGAGTAACTGTTTAGATTTTTCCCATTGCTGATTTAATTTTTCTAAAGAATGGTTTTTATCTTCGTGAATTGTAGCATTAAAATCAAAATTTGCAATATAGGTGTATCCCCATTTTGTAGAAATACTAACCTCATTAGCATTTTTTTCTTTAATTAATTCAATTAAAATATCTTCTGCAATGCCATAGCCAGGAGAAGAATCGAAATATTTTACTCCTAAAGACATGGCTTCTTTTAAAAAATCCAATCCTTGCTGCTTATAGTGCTCTAAATCAAATTTTTCCGAAGAGTCAACCTTGTTTTCATTTATGTTAATATAAATAGGTCTACCAATAGCCGCTGTTCCTAAACCAATTTTAGATGTTTTCAAATGTTGTAATTTTGTATGATTTACCGATTTAGAAAATTTTTCTATTACCAATTTCAATTTAGGGTTAATATAATTTTCGCAAAAAGGCTTTTCTGGATTGGAATGATAATAATTTAATTGGTCTTCAATATTCAATTTGAAAGCTACATAAGGAAGCACCTGTGTAATTATGGTATCATTGAAATCTTTTTGCAATAGCTGTAAAGTAGTAATCGCAGTGTTTTTTTGTGCTTCATCAAAATAATACAGCGCAGAACGATATTTTCCTCTCATGGAATGCATTGCAGTACAACTGTGCGTATGCAAATGAATTTCAATAAGTGCCTCAAGTGTTATTAAATTAGTATCAAAAGTAATTACTACTGCTTCAGAAAATGTGGTGGCTTCCCCATCAGAATGTATCCAACCTTGCAGCACTTCTTCAACACCTATCAACGATTGAAAAATAGCTTCTGTACACCAATGACAACTTCCTCCAATGCCAATTTTTTCTTTACCCATTATTATATTCTTGTTCTTTTTTTGATTTTTTTAGATTTATTTTCTTCCATTTTTAACATCAAAACATTGTCTTGCTAACAAGCGTTTTTTACTATTATTTTAATGTTGGTATTTGTCCTTGGGCTAATTTAATTCTTGTCCATAAATTCATATTTATGGTTATATAGGCAATTTCTGCGATTTCTTCTTCTGTAAAAAAAGCTGTAAGCTTTAGATGAAATTCATTAAAATTAGAACTTGTTCCTTCATTCAGCACATCGGTATATTCTAATGCTGCTTTTTCTTTTTCAGAAAACAATTCTGAGTGCCAATAACTTCCTAAATTATCAATTTTTGCTTGTAGAATATTCAATTTTCTCGCTGTTTCCTGATGTAGAATGCCACAATAACTACATTTGTTTACCGTTGCCACTCTAAGCCTAATGAGTTGTGCTAGCTCTTTATCTAATTTCAAATCTGCGGTATAGCCATAGGCTTTTGCCATAGCGACAGCAGCAGTCATGAATTCAGAATTAGAAGGGTCAAAATTGGTATTTATAAATTTAATACTCTCCATAGCAAAATTTCCTTAATTGTTAAATTAGTTCGGTTTCAAAATACACTTTGTTTGCCACTGTTTTATGCACAGGACATTTTGAGGCGATTTCTTTTAACTTGTTTCTTTGTTCATCAGTAAGATTCCCAATTAGTTTTATCTTTTTAAATATATGGTCCAATTGTCCCATATCTTCAATATTCACATTTAATTCTGAAGAATGTCTTTTAGAATAGCTTAAATATACGAAAACCTCTTTTAAATCCCATTGTTTTCTTTGTGCATATAATTTTAATGTTAAAACAGTACAAGAGCCAATAGCCGCATTTAGAAGCTCATATGGAGATAATCCAAGATCATCGCCTCCAAAATCTTTTGGTTCATCTCCAAGTATGTGATGTGTTTTTGTGTAAATATGGTTAGTAAAAGGCACCATAGTTTCATGATAGACTAGTACTTGTTCTCCAATTGTGTCTTTCAGACCCTCCGAAGGTTTGTCTTTAATTTCTACATACCTTTTTACCCAGCTTCCTATAATTTGAGCCACATAGAAAGCGTCTTCTTTTTTACTAATCAAATGATCTGCTCCGTTTAAACTAATAAAACTTTTTGGATGTATCGCTTTATGATATAGGGAAGCTGCATTTTCTATTCCTACAATTAAATCGTGAGGAGAGTGCATTATTAATATTGGTTTTCTCAATTTTTTCACTTCTTCTTCTAAAGTGTACTTTTCCAAATCATCAAGAAACTGTTTTTTTATTTTAAAAGGTCTACCGCCTATAGATAGTGTAGCTTCTCCTTTATTTAAAATAGTATCTTCTAGATTTCCAAAATGTTTTGTAACATGTTTCACAAAAGAAGGTGCAGCTATGGAAACTAATGCTTCAATATTTGGTAATTTATTAGCACTTATTATGGCAGCTGCTCCACCTAAGGAATGACCAATTAAAATGGATGGAGCGACATAATTTTTGGTTAAAAAAGTATTAACATCTATAATATCTGAAATATTATTAGAAAAAGAGGTTTCGCTAAAATCGCCATCACTATGTCCTAATCCAGTAAAATCGAAATTAAGTACGCTTATCCCTAAATTGGTTAACTCGCTAGAAATGTTTTTAACCACGGCTAAACTTGAAGAACAGGTAAAACAATGTGCAAAAATTGCAATTGTATTAATTTCTCCATTTAAAGGCGTTATTAATTGAGCAGATAATAATGCTTCATCTTTGTTTTTTATTTTCAGATTTATTTTCTTCATTTTATATATTTAAAAAATATAATATCCTTTAATATTAAATTCTGGAGAATTTACTGCTCTTATTGTTTCACTTATTTCTTCTGTAAGGAACATCATTTCTTTTTCTATAACAAAAGAGTTTATTAAATAGGAAGTGTCAGTATTTGAACAATATAGGCAATTGTCGTCTAATGTTAAATTTAAAACGTACCCTTCCTCTTCTAATTTGCCAATAAATTCCTCTTTCCCTATCTCCATAGTAACATGTAGTTTTCCGCTTTTATAATGGTTTATTACTTCTGTTGCTTTTTCATAATCTTCATCTCGTATTTTTAATACTAATGCTCTAAATCCTCCAGAAGTAATTGCAACAGGTTCAATACTTGCCATCATTTCATTTTCTAGGATGGTTTCAATATTTTCGTTTTCAAGAATATTTTTAATATTCATTACTTCATAATATTCGCCACTATATAAGGTTTTCATAATTATTTATTTTTTTATTAGTCTAATTCCACTATACTGCCATCTCATATTAGGATGGAAAAAGTTTCTATAGGTTTTCCGGCTATGTTCTTTAGGCGTCGCAACAGATGCACCTCTCATTACCATAGTGTTTATCATAAACTTCCCATTGTACTCACCTAAAGCACCTTCAATTTTATTAAAATTAGGATAAGGTAAATATGCACTATTTGTCCATTCCCAAAGTGTTCCCCAATTAAGATGCTCAGAAGCTATTTCCCATTCGAATTCGGTTGGCAAGCGCATTTCCATATATTCCGCATAGGCAAAAGCTTCATAAAAACTGATATGCTTTGCAGGTTCATTGAGCGGAATTTTTTCTAACCCATTCTTGTCATAATGATACCATTCTCCATCAATTTTGTGCCAGTACAGCGGAGCTGTTATCCCGTTATTATTAATCCAATGCCACCCATCATCATGCCATAGATTAAAATTCTGATACCCTCCATTTTCAATAAATGCGATATAGGACTCGTTGGTAACCAGTTGGTTTGCAATTTCAAAAGTGTTTATATAGACCTTGTGAACACCGAGCTCATTATCGAAACAAAAAGATTGCTCTTGATGTCCTATAGTATATATTCCCTCTACAATTCTTATGAAATTTGGCTCAACCTTATCTTCAACCGTGCCTACAATGCTGGAAACGATAGGG
>CAYYAV010000156.1:0-4797 GCA_964469865.1 uncultured Fusobacteriales bacterium
AACTTTACGTACAACAAATTTAACTCCTAAATCCATAATTTTCTTATAAGTTTATACATCTTCCTGATCTACAGAAAGGGAAGTACTTATAAGTACTTTACCAACTGAATGAGCCATAGAACCTAAATTAAGCTCTTTAATTTCAACTCCTTTTTCAATTACTTTAAGTGCATCCTGAGGATTTTCAAACAACAATAAAGCCTTTGTATCTCCAAAACGCGTATCTTTAGAAATTTCTACAAGCTTGTCAAGCGGAATGACATGTGCACGGACACCTGGAGGTGCTGCCTGTTCTATAAGCTTTTTACGCATATCATCTTTTGATACGTCATCTGAAACTACTATAATCCTATCCGGATTAGTAGCTTTAGTCCAAGTTGTGGCTACCTGTCCATGTAATAGACGGGTATCTACACGGGCCAGTACAATTTTCAGTTTCCCATCACCTATAACTGTTCCTGGTGGTATAGTTCCTTGTTGTCCTTTCTTTTCTTCTGTTTTGACTGTTGATTCAACTGGCTGTAATTCTTCAGGGCGTACTTTAATTTCTTCCTTTGCTGCTGAAGTTATAGCCTTTGCAATCTCATGTGCTTTAGTCATATCATCTTTATTTGAATATGCTTCCAGAAGCATAGGCAAATTAAGTCCTGCAACAATCGCCCTTGTTTCAGGAGATTCTTCGAATAACCTGTTAGACTGATTAAAAGGACTTCCACCCCACAGATCTACAAGGAATAAGATTTCTTCAGTTCCTAATTTTCCAGATGCTTCCTGAAGTTTCCTGTACAAGTCATCCGGACCTTCACTTGGCATAAATACAACTGATTCAACTTGCTCTAATTCACCTAGAATCATAGAAGCTGATTGTTTTATACCTGCTGCAAATTCACCATGACTAGCGACAATAATTCCTACCATACTTTTTACCTCCTTTTTAAGATATATGTATATTTTTCAAGATCTTACTTTTAAAAATTTGTAACGGACTTATATTTAAAATATATTTTTCACTTTTCATAGCCTTTACCAAACTTTAAAATTGATCTGTATAAAATTTACTCTGAATTATTATATCATTTAAGTTTAATTAGTGCAATTCATTTTAATAATTTTTTCAATTTATTTTTTATACTTTAGAACAAAAAAATATTTTTAATATAAAATATATAACTTTAGCACTTATAAATCAATTTTCAGCAAAATTAATTTGTAATATATTCAATTTTCTGATAGAATTTATATATAATAATCTAATCAAAGAGAGGAAAGACTTATTATGACTGAAAATACTCAACAATCTATAAATTTAAATGTAGTTATCAGAATAATCTATAAAAATTTAATTCTAATATTATCAGTTACTTTTTTAATGATGGGAATAGCTGCTTTTTTTGCCTTTAATAATAAATCCTTTAAAAGTGAAATTATATTATATGGAAATGACAGGGTTTTAAATGAAATTGGGGAAAATTCCCAATACTCACTAAATTCTTTTGAATTTCTCTCATATATAAAAGAAAATTCTAAAACATTGAGAAATAAAGATTTACCTAAAGAAAAATTCCTGAATGAAATGTCCGGAAGGCTCTCTGCACAGTCAGAAAATGGAAATCCAACTATTAAAGTTAAATTTTCGACGAAAAATAAAACTGAAGGAGAAGAATTTTCAAAAGAATACACTTATCTTGCGCAGAAATATTTAGAAATAAAGGAAAATAAATTTCTAGACACTCAAATTAAGCTTTTAGAAGAACAATATAATTTTTTAAGTAGTAATACAGATTTGAGAAGCACAAAGGATTCTTTGACCGATACCCTTGTTTCAAGACTGGCATACTATAAACTTTTAAAGAATGATACTTCTCCTACAGTAAGATTAATATCACTGTCGACAAAGCCTGCATTAAATAAGAAAGTCATTCTTGCTGGGGGACTTGTCCTAGGTGTAGTTATGGGAATATTTATTGCATTTATAAAAGAATTTTCTAAAACTTTGGACTGGAAAAATATAAAAGAGTAACTGACAAGTATGAAGGAGATCCATTATTATGAAGATAAAATTTTTAAATAAGTTCTTTCACTCTTTACCGGAAAAATCCGAACTAGAAATATCAGAAGAAAGTGAAAGTATTAAGAAAAATATAACAAATGAAAATTCTAATTTCAAAGTAAGGATTGATAAGATGCTACATTTAACTGAAGAAAAAAGAGCAAAAATGATTATTGATGCCTTAGGAGAGAAAAATAACCTTATTACTATTGACAGCTGTGCTACAAGACTCAGAGTTGAACTTATAGATGCTGACGTTATAGATATCTGTTCTTTAAAAGAGACCGGTGCCCTGGAAGTTCTGAAAGATAAAAATAGAGTCCAGATTATATATGGACCTTCTGTAGATATTATAAAAAATGAAATAGTCGATTATCTAGACATTCAATAAATTTTTACTATACTTTTATAAAATTTTGTAATTAAAATATTTAATCTAAAAATAAAAAGAGACTGAAAAAGCCTCTTTTTTGTTTATAGTATCTAGTTGCTGATTAGTCTACTCTCAATGCTTCAATCGGATCAAGAGCTGCCGCTTTTTTTGCTGGATATACTCCAAATATTAGCCCGGTCATAGTTGATACAAAAAGAGAAATAATAACTACTACAGGACTTAAGATAGGAGTTGTACTTATAAATAATCCTATTAGTACTGCACCGCCATATCCTAACAATACTCCTATAATACCTCCTATAAAAGTGAGTAATACGGCTTCAATAAGGAACTGCATAAGTATATCCCGTGTTTTAGCTCCTATGGCTTTTCTCAAACCGACTTCCCTTATTCTTTCAGTAACACTGACAAGCATAATATTCATTACACCTATTCCTCCTACAAAAAGAGAAATAGCGGCAACACCACTTATAAATAAAGTCAGCATATTAAGTATATTATTAAACTGATCCAATCCCTGGCTTGAAGAAGATACACTATATATATCCTTTTCACTTCCTCTGTTCACAAGACTTCTATTTACCCTACTCATTACTGTACTCAAGCTATTGGCATCTATAGCTTTTGCCTGCAATTCAGTATATTTATCCTGTTCATTTCCATTTATATGATTAAGATACTGATTTGGAAGAAGTCCTGAAGCCGGAACTCCCCTTCCACCTCCACCTCCAAGTCCTGAAAGACTCGCAAAGGGATCTTTATATATTCCTACTATTGTTACTGTCTGACTGTTCTGCCTAAAATTTATTGTTATTTTCTGACCTATAGGATTTCCATCTGGAAACATTGTTTCTGCAGTTGTACTATCGAGTAGCAGATATTTACCATCTTTCCTATATTCATTAGGAAGAAATTTTCTACCTTTAATAATAGTATAGTTCGATATTTTAAAATAGTCTTCAGTAACACCTGTTCCTACAAACATTTTTCTTGTATTTTTATCTATATTTAATCTGGCAAAGGCACTTGATGTAGGAGTAACAGCCTCTACTCCCTCTATTTTCTTTATTTTTTCTATATCTTTTGTTGTCAGAAGATCCTCAGTCTTATAGCTTTGACCTGGAGAAGTGTCAATAGAGATTTCAAAATTACCGACTCCTAGCTTATTTAAGTCCCCTACTATATTCTCCTTTACTCCTGCTCCAAGAGAAGACATCATGACAACAGCAGAAATACCTATTATTATCCCTAACATAGTCAGAAAAGATCTAACTTTATAACTGAACAGATTTCCTATGGATAATTTCAATAATTCTATGAATTCCATTTATTCTCCTCTCCTATCATAAACTATTTCATCTTTTTCTATTACCCCGTCTTTTAGTCTTACTATTCTTTTACAGTGTTCTGCTACATCCTGTTCATGGGTTACCATTATAATAGTTGTTCCCTGGTCATTAAGTCTTTTAAATATTCCAAGCACTTCTTCTCCTGATTTGGAATCAAGGTTTCCTGTAGGTTCATCAGCTAGGAGAATTCTGGGATTATTTATGATTGCTCTTGCTATGGCAACTCTCTGCCTTTGACCCCCAGACATTTCATTTGGTCGGTGATCTATTCTATCCCCTAATCCGACACTGACAAGAGCTTCTTCGGCCTTCTTTAATCTCTCATCCTTTTTAATCCCTGCATAAAGTGCAGGTAATGCTACATTTTCTAATGCTGACATTTTAGGCAGAAGATTAAATGTCTGAAAGACAAATCCTATTTTTTCATTTCTTACTACTGAGAGTTCGTCCCCTTTCATTGTAGAAACATCTATACCATCAAGAATATATTTTCCTGAAGTCAGTCTATCCAGGCATCCGAGAATATTCATAAAAGTAGACTTTCCACTACCTGAAGGTCCCATAAATGCTACATATTCTCCTTCTTTTACAGAAAGATTCAAGCCTTTTAGCACAGTAAGTGAAAGATTTCCTGTTTTATAGGTCTTTACTATATCTTTTACTTCTATCATATTTTACCTCTTCAATTTATCCAATATATTTTACTAACCGGTTTTCCTTATCTTGGTGGTCCACCCTGACCGCCCCTGTTTTGACTCTGAGCTCCCTGATTAACAGCCTTATTGCTTTTTTTCTTCACCTTTGTAGGATCTGCAATTTTTATCTTATCCCCATCTTTTAAAGATTCATCTGCAACTGTAATAATTTTATCTCCTACTGAAAGTCCGGAAACAATTTCATAATATGAGTCATCATTTGTCCCTACTTTTATTTCTTTCTTACTTACCTTATTATTATTAACTGTAAATAGATAGTATTTCCCATTTTCATTTAATACTGCACTG
>CAYYAV010000157.1:0-4783 GCA_964469865.1 uncultured Fusobacteriales bacterium
TGTTCATCATTTTCTTCTCTTATCCTTTTCAGTAATTCATATTCTTCTTCTTTCGACAGTAAATGAAATTTTTGAATATCACTTAAATATAAAGAAATCAGGTTAAAATTATTTTCCTCCATGCTCACTCCCTCATTATTATTATCCACATCTTATATTTAAATAAACTCTGATTTTAAATCTCTTCTCATAAATAGGGAAACCAATTCACTGACAGGTCTTCCTTCATATATGACTTCGTATAATGCACTTAAAATTGGTGCATCTATATTATTCTCCTTTATTATTATATAAAGTGCCTTTATGGTTTCAGCACCTTCTGATACCATTTTCATATTAGAAATGATATCATCTATTTTCCTACCTTTTCCTAATTCTTCTCCGACATATCTGTTCCTACTATGTTTACTTGTACATGTAACAATAATATCACCTAATCCTGAAAGACCCATAAATGTTTTTGGATTGACATTATAATATTTTCCTATTTCCAATATTTCATTAAGTCCTCTTGTCAGTAATGCTGCTTTACTGTTATCTCCATAACCGAGACCATCTGCTATTCCTGCTGCTATTGCAAGGCAGTTTTTGACTGCCCCTCCCAGTTCAGCCCCTATAAGATCTGTTCCTGTATAAACCCTGAAATATGAATTGCTGAATAGTTTCTGTACTTCTAATGCAGCATTTTCATTACTGGAAACAGATAATATTGCAGACGGAAGTTTCTGTGCCACTTCTTCAGCATGTGTAGGTCCAGCAAGAAGGACATAATGATAATTTTTATCACCCAGCTCTTCAGCAATAACTTCCGAAATTCTTTTTTTACTGGAAATTTCCAACCCTTTTGCTACATTTACCATAATTATAGTATAATTTAAGCATTTTTTCAATCTTTTTAGAATGGATCTTAAAAACTGTGTAGGAGTTGCCAGTAATATGACATCAATATTTCCATACTTCTCCTCTTCTCTGAGGACTTCACAATAATCATCCACAAGGAGTAGTTCTTCAGGGAGTTTTATTCCTGGAAGAAAAATTCTGTTTTCTCCAGTCGACCTTATATCTTTCCTTATTTCTTCATTATATTCCCACAGAAACACTTTATGACCATTTTCTATTAGTAGCCTTGACAAAGCTGTTCCCCAACTTCCGCCACCTATTACAAGTATTCTTTTCATATTCAATCAGCTCTCCATTATCATTTTTTATTTTTTATTCCAAACTTGCTTTCTGTTCCATTCAGAAGTCTTTTTATATTACTCCTGTGTTTTATTATTATTAATACTGCTATTAAAATTCCAAATATAGTATATGGAATGTTCTTCTCTACCAGAAATATCGCAATAGGTAAAGTTACAGCTGCCAATATTGAAGAAAGTGAGACATATCTGAAAATTGCAAATATCGTAAAGAATACTACTGCAGCTATTAATATAGCTTTAGGAACTAATACTATAAATACTCCTACCGTTGTAGCAACTGCTTTTCCACCTTTAAACTTTAAAAAGAGCGAAAAGCTATGTCCTATAATAGCACATATGCCAATCATAATTAAAACCTTATCCAGATTAACCCCGTTATTTGATATATTTTTTTTAAAAAGCAGTGCCAGTAATAATGGGAAAGAACCTTTTGATACATCAAGTATTAAAGTAAGAAACCCAAGTCTAGGTCCTAAAATTCTTGCGGCATTTGTTGAACCCGTATTTTTGCTTCCATATTCCCTTATATCAATTCCCCTGTATACTTTTCCTATCCATAGTGCATTAGGTATACTTCCTAGTATATAGGCTACAATCATTAATAGTATTATTATTATCTCATTCATATTTTCACCTTTTATTTATCATTTAATTTTTAATAGCATTTACTTGTTATTTTTGTTTCCTTACTTTTGCGGTTCAGTTCCTTTCTCTCAAAATATAGAAATACAACCAGTACAATGAAAAATAATGTATCTGTGAAAGGCTGAGCATACCAGACGCCATCCAGTTTCCATATATGTGAAAAAATAATTACTATAAGCAGGAATATAACAACCTGCCTTAACAGGTTTAATATAACTGCATATTTAGGTCTTCCTGTAGCCTGAAAATAGTTTGGAATAATTATTCCCAGTGAAGCAGGAATTATCAGTGAAAAATATATTCTTAGGGCTTTTATTCCTTCTTTGATAGACTCTTCTGTCCCCTTTTCATTAAAGAATATTATTAATTCCTTTGGAAATAGCATTACAACTATCCAGAATATTGCAGAAAGTATAATTCCTACAAAGATAGCTATATAAAGAGAGTTCTTGACTCTTTTGTAGTTTCCTGCACCATAATTAAATCCTATTATCGGTTGTATTGCCTGTGCCACGGAATAAACTGACATAGTCATTATAGGAAGATAGGAATTAATTATTGTTACTACTGCCACTCCATAAGTACCTCCATTAGTTTCAACTATTTTATTAGTTATAAGCCCTACTCCGGAGCTTGCTGCCTGGAGAAGAAAAGGCGACATTCCTATTAAAAAAATATCCTTTACTATCTTATAATCCAACTTCATATTCTTAAGTTTTAATCTAATTGTACTTACTTTTTCCAGTTCATATCCGAAAAGATGAATTTTAAAAGGTAATTTTCCTACTATTATAAAGTACATTACAAATAACGATGAAAGTATATTTCCTATCAAAGTTGCATAGGCTGTCCCTTCAATTCCGGTTTTTAAAATCATTACCGCAACATAATCTAGAATTATATTTGTAATAGCTCCTAGCATAAGAGAAAACATGGCTATTCTAGGGGTTCCCGCTGCATTTAGCACATTTGTAAGTCCATAAGAAAAAAATAAAGGAAATATTGAATACAGTATTATATCCAGATATGCTTTGGCATACGGTAAAGTGTCTGCATTTGCTCCCGAATAAAGAAGAATCATATCAAGATTAAGTTTTAAAAGAATATAAAGTACTATTCCTAATATTGTAAATATTGTAATAGAATTTCCCAGTATTTTTTCTGCATCTTCTTCACTCCCTTTTCCAAGTCGAAGTGAAACTATAGTTCCACTTCCCACCCCTATAAGCATGGAAAATGCAATTAAGAGCATTACTATATAAAAAGTCACTCCTGCTCCGGCGAGTGCTTCTTCACTTATTTTTCCTATGAAGAATCTGTCTACAATATTATAAAGGACTACAACTATGGAGCCTATCAAAGTAGGTATAAAATATTTTATAAAAAGTTTAAATATTGAATTATTTAATAATTCTTCACGTTTATTTTCCATTTTTCATTCCTTAAGTTATATTTTTTAGCAAATAATGAGCTATTTCCCTTAGCACTCCTTTATTTCCTAATCTTTTTCTTTCTTTTTTTAATTCCATTGTCAGATGTTCTCTTTTTTCTTCTATTTCCTTACATTTTATAAGTAAATTTTCTGCTGAAAAATCATCTTGAAGCAGTTCAGGAAAAATTTCTTTTTCAGCATTAAGATTTGTTAATGTTATATAATCTATCTTTAAAATTTTCTTTGCAATAAAAGCATTTAGGGGTGATGTCTTGTATACTGCTATTACAGGCAGCCCCATTAAAGCAAGCTCAAATGTGACTGTTCCTGATGTAGCTACGGCATATTTACATCGATTCCTAAGTATTTCTATCTTTTCATAGCTTATTTCTATATTATTTATGTCATTTAATCTGAAATTATCTTTTTTTTCCAGTTCTTCAATATATTTTAGATGGTCTTCATGAGCCAATTTTAAAATAAAGTGCTCATCCACCATATCTTTTTTTTGTACAAATTCTAAAATAACTGGAATAAATTTCATTATTTCCTGTTTCCTGCTCCCCGGTAGTAACAATATCTTATTTCCTATTCTTTCAGAAAAGTTATATTTATCTACCAGAGGATTACCAAAATATTCTACATGCAGTCCAGATTTATTTTCAATATCGTCAAAATATTTTTTTTCAAAAGGGAATATAACAATTACTTCATCAAATAGTTTTAGCTTTTTTATTCTTTTCTTTCCCCATGCCCAGACTTTGGGTGGAATATAATAGATTGTTTTTATATCAGGCTTACTTTTCTTTATCAGTTCAAAAAATTTCAGATTAAATCCTCCAAAATCAACAAATATGACTGTTTTTATATCATTATCTTCGATGTATCTTAAATATTCCCGTGCCTTTTTCCTAAAATATCGGTATTTTTTTACAGCTTCAACAAATCCCATTATGTCATTATTTTTTATATGATTTACTTCTGTTGCTCCTGCTGCTATTGACTTATCGCCCACCACTCCATAGAATTCCATTTTAGGATCCTGATTTTTCATCTCTTCAATTACATACGATAGATGCAGGTCTCCGGACATCTCCCCACATGATACAAATATTTTATTTTTTTCCTTACTCATATTTTATTCCTTTTATAAATATTTTATTCCTGTCAGCATATTCAATTACTTTTTTCTGATCAATAAATAGCATTTTATCCGCTTCTATTATAATTCCACTTCCTTTTATCTCAACTATTTTCTTTACAGTTTCCATTCCAATTGTAGGTATATCTATCCTATAATCCTGATCCTTTCTTGCCATTTTAACAATTATACAGTCTTTTCCTGCAAGTTCCCCGCCTCTCAATATTGCTCTATCAGTTCCTTCTATTCCTTCAAGAGCAATAACTGATTCATTTTTTACAACTACAGTCTGTCCTGCATCAATATCAGTTAACATCTTTGCTGCCTCTATTCCTATAGTTATCGTTCTGTTTTCTTCTTCTG
>CAYYAV010000158.1:0-4763 GCA_964469865.1 uncultured Fusobacteriales bacterium
TCTTCATATGAGGTGTTCTTCCCATATAGATCAGATCTTCCACTGTCAGAGGCATTGAAAGGGCAGATTTTTGTGGAACAAAACTTAAAATTTTCGACAGTTCCTTCTGACTGTAGTTTTTTAAATTTTCATCTGATATCTTTATATATCCGCCTTCAACAGGAAGGTACTTTAAAATTATTTTAAGCAATGTAGATTTTCCGCATCCGTTAGGTCCTAATATTCCTATAAACTCCCCTTTTTTTATATTTATGGTTATTCCGTTCAGCAATCTTTCTTCGTTATTACCGTAACTGAAACTTATATCATTTATGGAGATTCCGATGTTTTCCATATTTAACCACTTCTCTTTCCATTCATTGCCAGATATAGGAAAAAGGGAGCTCCAAAAAATGATGTCACTACTCCTATAGGTATTTCTACAGGATTTAATATCATTCTTCCCACAGTATCACAGAACAGAAGGAATACTCCTCCCCCTAAAGTAGCAAGAGGGATTAATTTTGTATTACTGCTGCTTTTAATAATAAGCCTTATTGTATGAGGTGCTATCAATCCCACAAATCCTATCATTCCGGTAAAAGCCACAGAAAACCCTACAATCAGCGATGACACTATAAGTATATGTTTTTTTAACTTAGGTACATCTATTCCCATTGAATGTGCTTCCTCATCTCCACTAAGTAATAAATCCAGTTCATATCTCTTTAAATAGAAATATATGACTGCAATGCATAAGGGGACTAAAAGTATGAGTACTCTTTCCCACGAAGCTGATCCTATGTATCCCATCATCCAGGCGACTATCCTGAATGAATCCTGCCCTATTAAATACATGCTGAAAGAAGTAAAAGCTCCTAAAAACGAAGAAATAGCTATTCCTACAATCAGTAATGTAGTTATATCTGTTCTAGTTTTTGATTTTGAAAGCCTGAAAATTATCAGGGCAACTATTACAGAAGTTACAAATCCCAATACTCCATACATCATATCAGGCAGTTTTAAAATATATGCTATTACTGCACCTAAGGTTGCACTTGCTGCAATTCCAATTATATAAGGATCTGCTAAGGGGTTTTGGAAGACTGTCTGAACAACAGTCCCCGAACTTGCAAGTAACATTCCTATCAGAACTGCCATAATTATCCGAGGAAGCCTCACATTTAATATTATTGTCCGGATGGAATCATCTACAACCCCTTTATTTAGGAATATCCTAAATATATCTCTTACAGAAATTTCTATATTTCCAAGTTTCAGAGCTATTATGCTGAATATAATAAGAAAAAATATTAAAGATATATACATTTTTTTCATATTTATATTAGAATTCATAATTTACTCCAACAAAATACGTCCTCTCATCTGCAGGCTTGTATGTATCGCCATTTTGATATTTATAATATTTCTTATCAAATATATTCTTTATTCCTGCTTCAATCTTCCATCCGCTTTCATGCTTATAACTTGCAGATAAATCTGTTGTAGAATAGGATTTTATCTTATATCCGCTTTCGTCTACTGCATTTGAAAAATAATTCAAATCTGCTTTTACTGATAGCCCTTCTGCTATATCATATACCCCGCCTAAAGTTAATTTTGTGGACGGTACATAAGGAATCTTATTCCCTTTTTCTGTCCCTTTACTTACTTTGGCATTGACATAGGAAACTGATTCATTTATCCTGAACTTTCCTAAATACTGTTCTGCAAACAACTCAATTCCTTTTCTTTCTGTTTCCTGAACATTTCTATATGTCCATGCCCTTCCATGTCCACCTGTTCCCCAATTTATAAATATCTCATCTTTTGTTCTTGTATAGAATCCCGTTAAGCTTATAAAAGAATTCCCTATCATATCTTTTATTCCTATTTCATAAGTATCGTAAACTTCAGGTTTTATATCATTCAACCTGTATCCTGTAACCGCATCTTTATCAACCATTTCTGTCGGGCTTGGAGACCTGAAACCTCTTTCATATTTTCCATATATATTTCCGGTATCAGAATATTTAAAGTTCAGACCTGCTTCATAGTCATTATTATGCCCTTTGGAAGATGTCACTATAGAATCATCAGAAGTCGTTATTCCGGCTACAGATCCTTTTGCATTCCTTTTTATATTATATTTTGATGATTCATATCTATATCCTAATATCCCTTCTAACTTGTCTGTAAAAGAATGTTTTCCAACTAGGAATAGTGAATGTGTTTTTTTAGAAAGGTTTACTTTTGTATCTGAACGTGCCGTAACTGTTCTTCTTCCCATTGAAATAGTGTATTCATTTAATGCTTTCCTCAGCATGTCATTATCCAGGTATTCATATCCAAATATAAGATTTCCTAATCCATAATTATAATTCCCTTTAAAATTTACTCCTGTTTTCCTGTCTAAGAACAATCCATCCGTATATATTGTAGAATCTGTCTGATCATACTCCCTTACCATCTTCTGTTTATATCCTGTTACAGATAATTCCAGATTTTCAACAGGTTTTACATTATATTCCAATGAATATTCTCTTCTATCTACATCTACTAAGGTCAGTGTACTTCCTGCCTGCTTTCTATTTTCAGATATCTGTGCTGCCGTTATTCCGCTTGTTTCTGAATATTCTTCATTATATTTCGTTGCCTTAAACTTCAGACTATGATTATCAGATATATTATAAGTAAATCCTCCTTTTAAAAAGTCTGAAGATTTCTTTTCCTTCTCCCTATATCCTCTACCATTTAAATTTTCATATCCTAAATCTATAGAAAATTTATCATTAAAGTTTATTCCTGTACTGAAACCCAGCTTATTAGTATTATAAGAGCTATTCTGATAGTATATTTTCCCACTTGCTCCCTGTTTCCTGTTTTTCTTTGTTATGATATTGACTACTCCGCCTGCAGTTACATTTCCATATAATACGGAACCTCCTCCATTAATAATTTCTATTTTCTCTATATCCTCTACTGCAACAGTATTTATAGGAACTAAAGCATGAGACAGGTCAAGTATATTCATAGCTACTCCATCTACTAATATTTTCACACGTCCTGCAGCTTTTTCTGGTCCCTGTCCCCTTATATCCGTAATTGCTCCAAAATTATTATTTACAAAATTTATTCCAGGAGCCCTCCTCAGTATATCTTCGACGCTGTTATATCCTTTATCCTGAATATCCTGATTTGTAATAACTGTAATGTTCTTTATCTGATTACTTTGTGTATCTTCAAATCCTGTAGCAGTTACTACCGTTTCTTCCATCCTTCCTTCATATATGTTCTCATCGCCTCTGGCAATTATTCCTGAAATCAGGATTAGACTTAAAATTCCAAATTTTCTTAACATGTTCTTCACAATAGACTGCTTATCAGAAAATATCTATTCATACTGATACGCCGTCTTCTCCTTTCCTTATTTAATATTTTTTTGTATACTGAGATTAATATTTTCGATACCCTGATTTTTTAGTTTCCCCATTACCTCTACTATTACCTTGTATTCCAGATTTTCATCTGCTGTAATTGTAACTCCATTTAACATCTTACTGTCCATCTTGGAAAATTCCCTTTCCATTTCTCCTAAAGAGATTTCCTTTATGCCGTTTCCCAGTTTCAAATAATATCTTCTATCTTTATTTATTATTATTTCAGGAGTGACGATTTTACTGTTTTCCAATGCAGTATCTGCCTTAGGGACAGAAAGCTGGAATTGAGCATAATTATTGAATGTAGTGGCTATCATAAAGAATATCAGAAGCATAAAAATTACATCTATCAAATTAAGCATTGATATTTCTGTATTTCTTTTTGTTCTTCTACTTAAAAAGTTCATTTTTCCCCTTTCTCAAATTCTTAAAATTAAAATTTTCAGAAAATTATAATAAAATCACTTACTTCTTTATCCTACTCAGGAAATGTAATGCCCCTCTTTCCATTTCCAGAATAATGGCATCTATTCTACGGTTAAAATAGTTATAGAATACAAGGGCAGGAATTGCCACAATAAGTCCAAAAGCTGTAGTATAAAGTGCTTCCGATATTCCTGCTGCAACAGCTCTTGAACTTTCTACTGTTGTATGGGACAATGCTGTAAAAGATGTTATCATTCCTGTAACAGTCCCTAAAAGACCCAACTGTGGTGCTGTATTTACAACGGCTCCCAGTATCCACATTCCATTGTCCAGTTTCCCGGTCTGAGCAAGAACAGCTTCCCTTATAATTTCTTCTAAATAAGGCTGACTGGATTCTTCAATCCTGTCAAGATCCATATCTATACTTTCCATTGTCTTGGTTATTATTTTTGAGACCGAATCTTTTTTTGAACCGGCAAGTTCAATTATTTCTTCCCTGCTTTTATGCATTAATGCTGAATACAGCTGTTTCCTGTATATTTTTTTAAAATCTTTTTCTTTCGTAGCAAGCATCCACATTTTTTCTAAGATTATAGCAACTCCACATATTGATGTAAGCAATATTACCCACATAAATATTCCGCCTTCTATGAGATATCTTATCATTTCCCTATCCTTTCTTTTTTATTTTTCAACACTTATATTTTGATTATAAAAATATCTTACCTCAAAAAACTATTTTTGTCAAAATAAATTTTGGATAACAATAAATATTTTGTACCAGTCAGATCTTTAAGTAAGACTAAGTTATGCAAAATAAAAAACCGTGTTTTTAATCCGGATTTTTTATTTTTATGTAATCAATATTATCAAAATGTCCTAAAAACTACTTTAAAACTTCTTTCTTATACTTCCAGT
>CAYYAV010000159.1:0-4762 GCA_964469865.1 uncultured Fusobacteriales bacterium
TGTCAACCATGCTTATGGAAGAGTAGATAAAACGATAGAATTCAATATGAATGGAGATATCAATATATATGGTAGAGATGGATATGGAGATCCTATAATTGATGTCAGAGGAAATCAGAGATACAATAATAAGCCCCATATGACCATAGGAATAGAACATCAGGCTTATGGCTCAATAGGAGCAAGGGCTATAAATAATGGGACAATGACTTTAGAAAAGGAAAGTGCAAAGGATCCATCAGAGTTAGGGACTAATCTGGTTGCAATGACAGCAATGATAGAAGATTACAGTGATTTTAGGACAATAACTCCTAATACAGTTCCAAACTATAATGGTACTGCTAATGGAGACAGCCCAACAGGATGGTATTTTGACGGAACTAATGGAGACACTGATGGAGTAACAGATACAAACTGGAGTGCAAGAAGACAGACACCTTGGGAATCAACTCTTGAAAATAAGGGGAAAATAGTTATTAACGCTATTGATAGTATAGGGATAGATTTTGCCCAGTATACATTTAGGGCAGACCTGACTGACTATAGACATGGCACAGCAGGAAGACCTGGGACTGAAGCTACCCAACCTAAAGGAAATGCTGCATATAATAATAAGGGTTCTTTAAATATATATGTAAAAGTAGGAGATATAGAATTAAATAGCACAGATCCAGATACCCTGTCAGGAATACAGGGAAGTTATGGACTGAGAGTTCCAAATATATTTAAGCATTATCAAAATAGTCAGGTTTACTATGATGAAACAGTAATAGACGGAAAAAATGGAGAAATAACTGTAAATGGTTCACATAATGTAGGGACATCGGTTTCAAAACTGATAACAGGCTCAGAAAGAGTCCTTCAATATCAGTCAGGGAATTTGACATCTCAACCTGTCGATGGTGCAAAGACATATCTGGTAGCAAGGCCGAATACCGATCCTATTGGAAATATATATATAATCTTAATATCCTAGTAAAAGGAACTGAAAATATAGGTCTTCTCAGAAAATCAGATTATATGGAAGGGAACAATGTATCAACTGATGGAAAGACAAGGGCAAGGAATGATTTTGTCATAACAGATTCTCATGTTGAAAGAATTGATTTTTCATCTGATGCAAAAGGTGGAATTCTATTCAGGACAGATAAGTTTGGAATAGATATGTCAAAAGATAACTTCATAGTTACTGCTATGCAGAATAGAAGTTTGGATGCCTCGGGAAATGATTTATATAATATAGTAATGCTTGCTAATGGGACAACAAATGCTGCAAGGATAAATGCTCCTGCAAATCTTTATCTTAATTTAGCAGCGGACAGCTTAGTAAAAGTAAAAAATACAAAACCTATAACAATAGGATCAGCACCTAATACAGGATATAATATGATAGGTCTTATGGGTTATAATGGTGGAGTAGTAGAAAATAATGCGGACATTACTATAAATACAAAAAATTCCATTGGAGTTGCGATTAAAGGAATAGCAGAAAGAACAGATAATTCTGGAACAGTCCTGGAATCAAAAGAAAGTTCGGGAAACAGTAATAACAGCAATATAAAAATGACAGGGGACAATTCAATAGGAGTCTACAACAATGGAAGGCTGTATACGATGAATGGCGGTTCAATAGAAATTGAGGGAGCTAGTTCAACAGGGATATATGCTTCTTCGGTAGGAACATCTATGGGAACAACACTTGTTAATGGTGGAACAATAACGGTATCAGGAAACGAAAGTACGGCACTTTATGCGACAGACGGAGCAGATATAACTCTTAATGGAACAGTCTTGAATGTTGGAAATAATGCTCTTCTATTTTATGGTGGAGACCCATCAGGGACAGACTATTCGCAGATAAATCTGACTGGAAATGCTACAGCTAATATAAATTCTGGAGGAACGGCATTTTATATTAAAGGGGCAACAGGAGATCCTATAGAAAAGGTTCTGACATCTTCATCAGCTGCAAACGGAGTTCTTACATTAAATATGGCAAGTGGTTCAACTCTGATAGTTGCTGAAGGAAATGGTGGAAATTCAACTATAGGAGCGAAGGTTTCTTCCCTTTCAAGTTTAACTTCTGGGACAACACCTGGAATATCTGTAATTGGGACATCAGGAAGCTACACACCTTTTAAAGCAACAAGGCTTCATCTACTCATAGATAAAGATTCTGATTTTGATAATCCGGCAGATGCATACCTGAATTCAGAATTTTCTTCTTCAAGTGTAACTTTGGATAGTGGAATTACTATTTCCGGCTCAGGAGCCATAACATCACCTGCAGCATTGTCTTCTAAATCGAAAGTAGCTATAGCCCAAAAAAATATTACTTCAGGAGTAACTAGAAATGATGTAATTCTTACAAATAATGGAACTATAAACTTTACTGGCAATGAAATGGTGGGAATAGCAGGAGAGAATGCTGTAATATTGAACAATGGTAAAATAAGCACAATAGGAAATGACTCGAGTGCCATAATATCTGCCAACGGTTCTATAGCAACAAATAATGGAAGTATACTTATTGGAAATAAAGGAATCGGAATAGCAGGAATTAATTACTTCGGTGCTACGGATTCTCCTGCTGCATCAATACCTTCATACGGAGATAAATCAATAGAAATAGTCCACAATGGAACTATCGGAACAGTAGGGACAACATCTGGCTCTATTGGAATACTTGCCATAGATCTTGATTCAAATACAGCAGGGGCTATCAATGCTGCAAATGAAATAAGAATAACTTTAGGAAATAATTCAGCAATAGATATGTCCAAGTCACCAGTTGATGGAATAGGAGTCTATTCTAAAGGAATATTAAGGAATGGGATAATGGCCAATGTAACTGATAATGGTTCAAATATAAAAATAGGGACTGGAGGGACAGGGTTCTATCTCGAAGGAACTGAGCTTACAGCTACAGGAGGAATAATAACAGCAGACGCAGGAGTTGCCGGAAAAGGAATATATACAGATTCAAATGTATTAAATAATAAGAATATAACATTGACAGGCGATAAATCTATAGGGATACATAACTATGGAGTAAATAGTCAATATACAGGAAATCTTGTTAATATCCTTAATACAGGAATTCTGACTTTAGGAGATTCTACAGATAAGAATAATCCTAGCATAGGAATATATACAAAAAGTGCAAATATAGATCATCAAGGGGTAATAAACGGAGGTAAAAAAACTCTGGGGATTTATTCTGAAACAACAGGAGACGTACTAAGTTCCGGAAATATATCAGTAGGGGATGAAGGTACAGGAATACTCAAAAAGTCAGGAATGTTAAATATTACTGGAACAGTAGCAGGAGGAAGTTATTCAACAGCAGTATATGGAGATAATGGAGTCAGCATAATAAATAATTCCTCTAACATATCAGTAGGAGATAATTCATTCGGATTTGTTATCATGGATTCAGGAACAAATAATTATACAGGGACTTCAGCATCAAGATTTGAAATGGGGTCTAACAGTGTATATCTATATAGAAAAGGTTCTTCTGGAACTGTAAACAGTTCTACTTCTGTAATTTCATCAGGGATAAGCAGTACAGGATTCTATGCTGATAGTAATTCAATCTTGAATAATATGGGATTAATAGACTTTAGTAATTCTAAAGGAAGTGTAGGAGCCTATGCACAAAATGGAGGAAGAGTAAATAACCTTTCTGGTGGGATAATATCTATTGGAGATTCAGATATAAGTGCCAATCTTTACTCTATAGGAATGGCGGCTAAAAATGGTGGGACTGTATATAATGATTTTGGAGGAACAATTAATGTTACAGGGAATTATGGAATTGGGATGTTCGCTGAAGGAATAAACTCAAGGGCTGAAAATCACGGAACAATAAATCTTGTATCAGCAGGGGAACTTAAAGGCTCCTATGGGATGTATCTTGATAATCAGGCTACAGGAGTTAACCATGGAACTATAATATCAGGAAGATATGGAAATGATGTTTCAAAAAGTTCGCTTTTCGGAGTAGCAGTAATGAATGGAGCAACTCTTGAAAATCATGGTGTAATAGATATAGATGCAAATGGATCCTACGGTATATATATTAAAGATGGAGTAATAAAGAACTATGGGACTATCAGGATAGCAGGATTAAATTCTGTAGGAGTAAGGAACAGGAATGGGACAGATGAGTTTGGAAATCCTATAACAGATTCTGCCCTTTCGGGAGTAGGAATTATTGCCAATGGAGATGCAAGTGCTTATATAAATGTTCCTAATACTTCGACTCAACCGGCTCTAGCAGGAAGTACGGTCATATCTCCTACAGGAGTTGTGACAATAGATGGAAAAGTTGTTGCGATTCATGACATGACACCAGGGCCAGATCCGCTTACAGGAAATTTTGCATTTTCAAATGTTGGAATATACATAGATACTCTTGGAAGGACAAAACCAATAGAATGGGTTGATGGTTTTGTACCATCAGATGATAATGACCTTATAATAGGGGCAGAGGCTGCAGAACTTTCAACTGCAAAAGCTATAAAGATAGGATCACATATAATAACACCATATATTCTTCCATATATGAATATGGGAGGAGGGACAGGAAAGGCACTTAATGCAATATCAGGTTCTCTCACATGGACTGCACAGCCTATAGTTGGCTCAAGCGGACTACCTGAAGAAGTAATAATGGCAAAAATACCATATACAGATTTTGTAGATAAGTCGGAAAACGCATGGAACTTTGCAGACGGACTGGAGCAGAGATATGGAG
>CAYYAV010000160.1:0-4743 GCA_964469865.1 uncultured Fusobacteriales bacterium
TTGAAACAATAAAAGATATAATAACATTGAAAATGAAAATAGAGGAGATGATAATTATGAAAATAGCAGTTATAGCCGCAAATGGACAGGCAGGAAGATTAATTGTGAAAGAAGCAGTAGAAAGAGGGAATGAAGTAACAGCAGTTGTAAGGGAAGAAAATAAAACAGTAGCACAGAATGTTATAAAAAAAGATCTATTTGATTTAACAAAAGAAGATTTGTCAGGATTTGATGCCGTAGTTACAGCTTTTGCAGCATGGACTCCAGAAACTAGGGAGCAACACACTACATCATTACAGCATCTTAGCAACTTATTATCAGGAACTGATACAAGATTATTAGCAGTTGGAGGAGCTGGAAGTCTTTATACAGATGAAAGCCTGACTACACAGATATGTGAAACACCTGATTTCCCAAAAGAGTATTTACCTACTGCGACAGCAATGAAACAGGGACTGGCAGAATTAAGAAAAAGAAACGATGTGAAATGGACTTATGTAAGTCCGGCAGGAGAATTTGAATTTGATGCTCCAAAAACAGGGGAATATATACTTGCAGGTGAAGTCTTTACTGTAAATGAGAAAGGTGAAAGCTTTATAAGCTATGCTGATTATGCAGTGGCAATGGTTGATGAAATTGAAAAAGGGAATCATATAGGTCAGAGAATTTCTGTTCTTGGAAAATAATTGACTAGAATTGTAAAATATATAAGGCATGTAAAATTTTGGCATGGGGTTGTCTCTAAAATAATCAAATATAAGTAAAGTCTATCAATTGGATAAAAAAGCTTTTCATATATTACTTTGTATGTAGATTATCATTTATAGAGACATCCTCTTTATTGTGGTTAAAATTAAAACTATATTTAATCAGCTCAAAAACTTATACCCTCCTATCTTCAACCAAGACAAAAAAATTCAAATATCGTCTAAAATCAAATGACACTCCCAAATTCTTTTGTTATCAGTATATATTTACTATATTTCTGAACTTAATTAAAACCATAGTTTGTCATCAATAGAAATCTTCTCTATTTAATGGAATTATCTCTTTAATATCTTTTTTTAAATATTTTTTACCAAAAACATCTATTAAAGCATGAAATTCGTTAGCATCTTGTGGCGTAAAATGTTCTGGCAACTGAATTTCTTTATATAAACTATCGTATGTCTTATATTCCTTTTGGCATAACCAACTAAACAGCCGTCTAGCATAAGCATCAGCAATAAATTCAGAACGTTCAAATATATAAACAAGTATCACATCTGATGTTTCATAACCGATACCTTTAATTTTTAATAATTCTCTTCTAAGTCCATCCCCATAAAGATTTGAAATATTTTCATAATCCCAATTATATGAATCAAACCAATCGACTGCTGATTGAATAGTTCTTGCTTTACCTTTGTAAAAACCGCTTGAATAAATGAGACTCTCAATTTCCTTTAAAGACAATTTTCTTATATTTTCAGGAATAAAGTCTGTTTTTTGGCTAAATTTTCTAAGTGAACGAGTGACATTACTCCAACTTGTATTTTGAACTAGTATGGCTCCCAACAATATTTCTACTTTAGAATCCGCAGGCCACCAATTTTGTGGTCCTAATTTATCTAATAAAGTCTGATACAGGAGAGACAGATTAATTTTTTTCATGCTCTATCCTATACTGTTTAGGTGTATTCCCATACCGTTCTTTAAATTTTTTAATAAAGTAAGATACATTTGGTAATCCGACATCTAATGCTATTTGTTGAATACTTTTTTTTGAGTATAACAATTCTTTTAATGCATTTTCTAAACGAATCTCTAAAAGCCTTTGACCGGGTGTTTGTCCAGTCACTTTTACAAACACATGCCGAAGATGTGAAGATGATCCGTGTGCTAAATATGCCAGCTCATTTAAATTTAAATCTAAATAATAATTTTTTTTCAGAATCGTCTCGATCTGTTCTACCCACGATTGATTGTCTATTTTTTCTCCTGTAGGTTGACATCTTTTACATGGTCTATACCCATATTTTTCCGGTTCACTTAAATTATAATACACTTCGATGTTTTTTCTTTTAGGTAGCCGTGAAGGACAAGATGGGCGACAAAAGATTTTAGTTGTTTTAACAGCATATCTAAAAATATTATCAAATGATGCGTCATTCTCACTAATTGCTTTCCATTCTATATCTGTAATCATAAATACACCTCCTCTACAGTATTCTACTTGTAACTTTTTCTAACTCCAATAACTTGATTTTCCTTTCAATTCCTCCTGCATATCCTGTTAAAGATCCATTACTTCCAATGACTCGATGACAAGGAATTAACAACGCAATAGGATTATGTCCAACAGCACCGCCCACAGCACGTGGCGAACAAAATTTCTCCCCATCCGTCTTACTTATTAACTCAGCTATCTCTTTATAGCTAATTGTCTCACCATATGGAACTGAGACTAGAATATCAAGCACCTTCTGTCTAAAACTTGTTACTTCCGGACCTAAAATATCTAAATCAATTTGTGGCTTTTCCCCTAAAAAATACTCTCTTATCCAGTTCGCAACCTCTTGTATCACGTTATTATCTCCAACTTTAATATGTGAAATGTCATAATGTGATCCCATATATTTCTGATCTTCAAACCATAAACCCCTTACATAATTGTTATCTGCTAACATAATCAGTTTTCCCATAGAAGTTTCTATATAATTTTTTAACAGCATCAATCTTCCTCCATAAATTTTAATAAAATTGTTTCCCGCGAAAAAATAGTCGTAATAATAAGCATTAATTTTCGTTTTTTCATAATATACTTCCATCTAATTTAAAAATATTATATCATAAAACAATTTATAAAAATAACACAAAATGTCTTTCTAATCTTTTTACTTTTTTCTATAAAATAAAAATATATTTACAACTAAGTAAATATTTTGAGGAAAGAATTTAAAATCAGGATAAAAACAATATTATCCTGACCATATATTAATATTTTGAGATTACACTCATATTCTAATTTACCTAATTAGAAGTCATCTTAATCCATAACAAAAATATAAAAATTTTTTTCTGAATAACAGTTTAATTTTTTCGTCTTACTATAATAACTTTAATTTCCAGTACTTTTCTTAAAAATGGAAATTTTTCCTTCATCATATCAAATTCTTCGTCAGGCTCAATGAATGAAGCTGTTCCGTTTATAAGAAAACCTGTCCCCTGATAATTGTTAAAACCTTCAACTTCCATTGCTCCAATAGTTACTTTTACTTTATTATTTACGGCGACATCAGCCTCTGTGCTATTCATTCCTGTAAATCTAACTATAGACTCTCTTGTCTTTACCATTCCTAATAATAATATACTGTTTTCTAATTTTTATAATATCACACTCTTTCCATGTACGGGCATATTTTTTCAGATATTCTTCAGCTTGAGGATACTCTTCCCCGTTAATTCTACAGTCAGCTTCAACTTCGCCATTTACATTTTTCATAGCAAAAAGCCTTACTGCATAATTTTTCTCTGTATCTTTAATCTGAGCATCAAATGCTTCCATAGAATTTGTAAACAGGCAGCAAGGACAAAATTCATCAATATAAGGATCAGGGTCAATCCCTTTTACTTTCAATTTTTCTACATCAACATTCGGATAGCTGAGAACAGGTCCATAAAATACATGTTTTACTACATCTTCTAACTCAATTTCCATACTCATATATTTAGAATTTTTTAATTTTAAACAGTCATCCAATGTTTCCCAGTCTAAATCTACCCATGTATTGAAAAGGTCAAAAAGTCCATCAGCTAAATTAGTAGCCTGTTTTTGAGGATAAATATATTCAAAAATACCGTCGGGAAATATTTCCTTGTGATGAATCTGAATAGTTGCGAATATTTTGAAGCCATTATCGTTATCATGAGAAAAGTTAATCAGCAATGGAAAGAGATAATATCCGTTATCCTTTACATATATCCATTTATCACTTTCATATTTCCCATTAAGAAGTTCCACATCCCATCCTTTTTCTTCCAATATTCCATATAAAATATACGCAACAAACAATTCCGAATTATTTTGAGTAGTTACACTTGCAATATATCCCGGATTATTTTCTAATGTATCCCATTCCACTTTTTCAGAACCGCCTTTTACACGTATTTTTCTTTCAGAAGTTTCAGTTTCATCATTACTATTTTTCTCTTCCCTGCCTTTAAATATTCCCTTTAATTTTTTAAACATATATTTCCTCCTTTATAAAAAAACCGCTATATCCCCATTTTTCAGTATTTTCTTTATAATTATGCTTCTAAAACCGTATCCAGGGAGCTTTCCGGACTATTCTACTCCTGTCCTGTATTCATGTGTAAACGTCTTGTCATATAATTTGGATTTTTCATATTCATTGCCTAAAAAATCTCCAACCAGTATCTGTGCAGTCTTATTAATTCCCGCTTCTTTCACTTTTTCCCCTATCGTTTCCAGTGTTCCCGTCACAATCTTCTGATCCGGCCACGTTGCTTTCTGCACTACTGCCACAGGGGTTGACATAGGATAGGAAGTAGCCAGTGCCTCTACAACCTTGTCCATCATCTGAACCGACAGGAATATCGCCATGGACGCTCTATGTCTAGCCAGACTTTCGAGACTTTCCTTTTCAGGGACAGGAGTCCTTCCCTCCATTCTTGTACATATGACCGTCTGGGAAACTTCCGGTAATGTAAATTCCTTCTTTATTGCCGCTGCTGAAGCCA
>CAYYAV010000161.1:0-4742 GCA_964469865.1 uncultured Fusobacteriales bacterium
CAGGATATGCCGGTGGAATCATGTCCGCTGCCGTAGATGGAATAAGGTGTGCTGAGCTGGCACTTGATTTCCTGATAAAAAAGAATGCTTTGAAATATAAAAATGAAAACTGAAAAATTGACTTTGAATACAATCAAGATATACTTGTAATAGGAAAATTATAAAACTGATGAATGGAGGATTTATTATGAATATTACAGTTGTGTTGATTGTTGTTGCATATTTAGTTTTGATGCTCTTGATTGGTTACTGGTCGTCTAAGAAAATTAGTTCAAATGAAGATTTTATGGTAGCAGGAAGAAGACTTGGTCCGATTCTTATGGCAGGAACTCTTGCTGCTACAGAAATAGGTGGTGGGAGCTCCCTAGGTGTTGTTGAAAAAGCTTTTGGTGACTGGGGGATAAGTGCATCATGGTATGTTACTACAATGGGTATAGCATTTATTATACTGGCTTTTGTAGCACCGAAGTTCAGACAGGCAGAAGTTAAGACAGTACCTGAATATTTCAGGAGAAGATATGGAAAGCTTTCAGGACTTATAACTTCTGTTATAATGATGCTGCCTCTTATCGGACTTACTGCATCTCAGTTTATAGCTTCTGCCGCTATAGTGTCTGTAATGCTGAAATTGCCATATCATTTTTCTGTAACATTAGTTGCAGTTGTTGTAACTGTTTATGCAGTTATGGGAGGGTTATGGAGCGTAACTCTTACCGATTTTGTTCAAGTATTTCTGATAGTTATTGGTATGGCTATAACAATACCTTATGCATTGGACTTGGCAGGGGGAATGGGAAATGTAGTAAATAATGTACCGAAGGAGACCTTTGACTTATTTAAAGGAATAGGACCGATGACGATAATATCCCTAGTTATAATGTATATAGCATCATTTACTGTAGGACAGGAAGCGGTTTCAAGATATTACGCAGCAAGAGATGGAAAAGCTGCTATTCAAGGATCTATTCTGTCTGCAATAATTAATTTTATCTATGCTTTTATTCCTACAATACTTGGAATAATTACACTTGCACTTATCAATATGAATAAAATAGACGGAAATATAATTCTAAGTGAAGGTGCAAAATATGCCTTGCCACATTTAGCTATGTCTACAATGCCGGCGTTAGTTGTAGGATTGCTGTTTTCCGGAATTATTTCTGCTACAATGTCAAGTGCTGATTCGGATCTGCTTGGAGCGGGATCTATTTTTGGAAATGATATATATAAGATATTTATAAATCCAGGTGCTACAAGTAATGAAGTAATGAATGTAACTAAAATAACAATGGTAGTAATTGGATTTCTAGGGTGGATAGTTGCTATAATGAACACAGGCAGCATTATAAAACTTTTAATGCTGTCATTCACTCTAAGAGCAGCAGGGGCATTTTTTCCATATGTTTTCGGACATTACTGGGGAAAATCTTCTAAAGCAGGAACTATAGCTTCTCTGATATCAGGAAGTGTCCTAGTTCTTTATATGGAACAGACAGGGTTTAAAATCATGGGTCTTGATCCTATTTTGCCCGGCCTGTTTATAGGTTTTGTAACATTTATTATATTTACGCTGCTTTTCCCTAATAAAAATGGAACTACAGAACTTGCAGAAGAAAAGGACTGATTTTAATAAAAATAAGCTGAAAGGAAGAAATAAACGATGAAAATACTTCATGTATTGGCTCAGCTGCCTCAGAGAACGGGAAGCGGAATATACTTTACAAATATTATTAACGGATTTAAAGGATATAATGATATAGAACAGGCATGTCTATATGGAACAACAGAAGAGTATGATATTGATATTATTAATAAGGAATATCAGTTTGAAGTAGTTTTTCAGAGTGAAAAGCTTCCTTTTCCTATTGTAGGAATGAGTGATGTAATGCCTTACAGAAGTATACTTTATTCAGAGATGACTGATAAAATAAGGGAATTATGGAAAGAGGCATTTACATCCAGATTATATGAAATTAAGGAAAACTTTAATCCTGATATTATAATATCTCATCATTTATGGATGCTGACTTCCATTGTATGCGATATCTTTAAGGATAGAAAAATTATAGGAATATGTCATAATACAGATTTAAGGCAGGCTGAAAAGAATCCGGTCATGAAAGAAAAATATGTCAGAGGTCTTGAAAGGCTGGACAAGATATTTTCTTTAAGCAGTTCCCAGAAAGATAAGATTGTAAAAATATATGGCTATGATAAGAATAAGATTATATATCTTGGTGCCGGATATAATGAAAAACTTTTTTATCCTCCTGAAGATTATAAAGAAAAGAAAAAGATAGAGCTACTTTATGTAGGGAAGTATGATGAATCTAAAGGATTTTATGAGCTTATAAAGGCATTTAAGATAATTTCAGAAAAAAGAGATGATGTAACACTGACTCTTATAGGAGCCGGAAAGGACGAGGAAAGAGAAAAAAGGGAAGAAGCAGTTAAAGGAATAAGAAATATTCAGATAAACGGTTTTATTCCACAAAAAGAAATGGCGGATATTATGAGGACAAAGGATATATTTATATTACCTTCATATTTTGAAGGTCTGGGTCTTATAGCGGTTGAAGCACTTGGAAGCGGATTAAGGGCTGTAACTACCAACATAAATGGATTGATTGAACTGTTAGGTGATAAGATAAATAATTCCGGAGTTATAGAATATGTAAAAATGCCTACAATATATAATGTAGACAAGGCAGTTGAAGAAGAAAAGCCTGATTTTATAAAACGTCTTGTAGAAAGTATTGAAAAGCAGATAGCCAGGACTATAAAAAACAGGAAAATTGACGAAGAAATCTTATCAGAAATATTAAAGAATTCATGGAAATCAAAAATAGAAACCATATATGAAAATATTAAATAATGTAGTATAATCAAATATAGGATATATGAAAAAGGAAAGGAGGAGTCTTTTTCAAAGAAAATTTTATTTTAAAATTATAATTTTGATTCAGACTGGAAAAAGATGTTAAAAAGAACAGAAAAACTAGAAAAGATCTTAAATGAAATGAATATAGACGGAATACTTCTGACAGATCTATATAATTTAAGATATTTCACCGGATTTACAGGGACAACAGGTGTTGCTTTAGCAACTAGGAAAGGGAATTTTTTCTTCTCAGATTTCAGATACAGGACTCAGGCTGAAAAGCAGGTTTCGATTATGGGATTTGAATTTGTAGAAGTAGCAAGGGGATCACTTCAGAAAATAGGAGAATATGCTCAAAAACTTGGGATAGACAAAATAGGATTTGAGGACAGGAATGTTACGTTTGCCTTATATAATACAATAAAGGACATTTTAAAAGGAGAGTTGATTCCTGTAGGAGATAACCTTATAATGGAAAGAATGGTCAAAACTACTGAGGAAATAGAAAAAATAAAGAAGGCTGTTGAAATAAGTGATACAGCTTTTAGCGAAGTCCTGAAAATAATAAAAGAAGGAGTGTCGGAAAAAGAAATTGCGGGGTATATGGAATATATACAGAGAAAATTAGGTGCAGAAGACAGATCTTTCGATACAATTCTTGCAAGCGGGAATAGGAGTGCAATGCCGCATGGAGTAGCAAGTGATAAAAAAATAGAGAAAGATGAGTTTATAACTATGGATTTTGGGGCATATTATGACGGATATGTTTCTGATATGACCCGTACAATCTATTACGGGAGTAATATAACTAAAAGGCATAGGGAAATTTACAATATGGTCCTGGAGGCACAGCTTATGGGAGTAAATACTGTAAAGCCGGGGATGTTATCTAATGATGCAGATGCAGTTGTAAGAAATTTCTTTAATGAAAAAGGATATGCCGAATACTTTGGACATGGATTGGGACATGGAATAGGACTTGAAATTCATGAACTGCCTTATCTGTCAGGAATGTCTCAGATTGAACTGAAGGAAAATATGATTGTAACTGTTGAACCGGGACTATATTTTGACAGCTGGGGAGGAGTAAGGATAGAGGATGATGTGCTTGTAACTGGAAAAGGTTGTGAAATCCTCAATAAGAGCAGTAAAGAGCTTATTATAATAGAATAGAGTAAGTTAAGTTTCTCAAGATAATAAAGTATTTTTAAAATCAAATAAAAATTTTTAATTAAAACTTTAAATAATGTAACTTATGTTACATTATTTTTTATTGTTATATCGTATAATTGATTTAATAAAATGAGCATTATATTTGTAATGTGGACAAAATGTATAAATTTAAAATATATTGTGCTCTGATAATAAGGAAAATAGATTTTTGGAGGTAGGAAAATGAGTATGTTTTGTTTTCAATGTCAGGAAACGGCTAAGAATGAAGGTTGTACAGTTAAAGGTGTATGTGGAAAGACAGATGTAGTTTCTAATTTGCAGGACGTTCTGGTATCTGTTGTAAAAGGTATTGCAAATTATTCTAATCAGCTAAGAAAAATAGGAAAGACTTATGAAAATGCCAATAAGTTCCTATATGAAGGGCTTTTCATAACAATAACGAATGCCAACTTTGACAATGTAGAAATAGAGGAAAAAATCAAGGAAGGGATAGCTTTAAGAAAATTTTTGAAATCAGAACTGGAAAATTCAGGTGTACCATTAGATCCTAAATTTGAAGGTAGTGAACTGACAACATTTGAATTTTCAGGAAATGAGAACCTTGTGGAACTTGCAAATAGGCTGGGAGTACTTAGGACAGAAAATGAAGATGTAAGGTCACTCAGGGAAATTATACTATATGGACTTA
>CAYYAV010000162.1:0-4739 GCA_964469865.1 uncultured Fusobacteriales bacterium
TATCTTAATATGTCGGCACTTATATTATCAACTTCATCTATGTCGTTTCCATATTTATCAGCATTATTTATAAAATCATCCCTCATTTCAGCATATCTTTCACCTCCATAGTTCTCTTCAAGCCCTTCTATCATTTCTCTGAATGAATATTTCTTCTCATCAAAAATGAATTTCTTCATTGCCATGAGGGAATCACACAAGTTTGGCAGCCCTATTCCCTGAACTCCTGAAAAATTATACCTTGCTCCTCCGTCCGTTATATCCTTCCCCTTTTCTATGGAATCTTTTACCAATGTTGATAACAGTGGTACCGGAGCATATTTTTTATGTCCTATGTCAACCAGATTGCTTCCTTCTGCCATCATCTTTACATTATAGGAAATTGATTCCTTTATTTCTTCTATAATTCCTTCAAATTCCAGTCTGTCTTTTTCCTTATTCCTGTACAGGACCTTTTCCATTATCTTCATTATGTTAAGCATTGCTATATCATGCAGTCCATAAGTCTTTCCAGGTATTGACAGTTCCACACACCCCACTACGGAATAATCCCTTGCATCTTCCAGGGATACTCCCCTTGACAGGAAGGAAGGGATTACCACTTCATCATTAAAAAGCTGTGGAATTCCTGTTCCCAGGGCTATCGTCTCACAAGTCTTCTTTATAAATTTTCTCGGTTCTATATCATTAATCCTCACACCCAGGTTCGGCTGAGGCAGCCTTATATCCTGATATGCTTCCAGACATAAATAAGAAAGTTCATTTACTGCTGACTGTCCATATATGTTCATTCCTCCCAGCAGTGCAGTATATCCTGAAGGAAATCCTGCAAAGAATTTGGCACTGCTTGCACTTCTTAACAGAACCACGTCATTGGCTTTTATATAGAATGCTTCAAGGAATTCCTTCAGTTCTTCAGGATTTTTCCCTGCCTCAATATCCTTCTTGTAGTACGGATATAGATACTGGTCTATCCTTCCTAATGATATTGAGCTGGCATTTGACTCTGCCTGAAGGATTACACTTGTATACCATACTAGCTGCAATGCTTCAGCAAAGGTTTCAGCCGGATTTTCTGCTACCCTTTCAGATATTTCTGAAATTTTTTCCAGCTCTTTCCTTCTTTTTGCATCTTCTTCCTTAGCCGCCATTTTCCTGGACAATTCAGCATATCTCCTTATATGGCTGATGGAAGCTTCCAGTACAATGAGGGAAGCCTTATAGAAATCATTTTCCACGTCTTCCTTCATTTTTTCTTCAACTTCACGTCTTATCTGTCCAAAACCTTTAGTTAGAACCATCTCAAAATCAGGTATTATATGTCCCTGTCCCTTATCAGTCTGATTTAGGCTGAATATCTTTTCATTTACTGCCTCCTGAATTTCTTCCGGTATTACTCCATTCAGGGAATCCTTTAAGGATTTTCCTCTCCAGTAGGGAAGCAGCTCCTCAAGGAAAACCTTCTTGTCTTCCTCCCTGAATACAAACTTATCCTGAGGTCTTGATTCCATAGTATGAAGTTCCTTTTCTATCCAGTAGGGGTCCATTTCAGGAGAAATTATTCCTGATCTGGGCTTTATAGTACGGTTTCCAGCTAGAATCTCCCTATCCCTGATTCCTATCTCCATTTTATCCAGTATATTCTTTGTCGCTTTAGCTCTCCTTATTATTTCAGCCTCTCCTTCTGTTGTCTTGTGGCTTTCCGTATAAAGCAGTGCCCTTTCTATTGAAATTTCACGTTTTTCCTTAAAAAGTTCCCCCTTAAGGAATTCTATCCTGTCGTTCATACTATTTTCCTCCCTATATTTCCATATTTGTTATAGTCTTCTTTTAAGTGCCGTCTTCTGTATATTATTATATTAACCTCTTTTTATTGTTTTGTCAAGTTTATTATTGTTTTTTATTCTTTTTATTATTCATTTGATAATTGAAGAAGTTTTCTGTATAATATTACATATCTGAAAAACAATATCTATTAAGGAGTGACACTCTATGTTTGTATCAGAACGTCTAGATAAAATAATAAGCCTGATTAATGAGCAGGGAAAAGTGGAAGTAAACAAGCTCAGTAAACATTTTAAGGTTTCAAAGGACCTCATCAGGAAGGATCTCAGTAAACTTGAAGAACAGGGTCTACTGGAAAGAACCTACGGAGGTGCCGTAAAAAAAAGGCAGCTTGCAAAGACGATAACAATCGCTTCAAGAATTTCTGAGAATGTCCATGTCAAGGAAACTATAGCTAAAAAAGCCTTAAAGGAAATAAAGGAAAACGAACTGATCTATCTTGATATTTCATCCATCAATTACCTGTTTGCCCAGGAAATTATTAAAAACAATATTGAGGTTACTATAATTACCAACATGATTGATATCATGCACCTGTTTTCCCTTAATTCCCAGATAAAGACAAAGCTTATCGGGATCGGGGGAACATGCAACAATATTATCGACGGATTCGTAGGAATAGAATCCATGCAGCAGATTAAGAAATTTAACATTGACAGATGTTTCATCGGAGCAATAGGAGTAAACGTCCTCAACGGCAACATATCCACCTTTGATCAGGAAGACGGACTGACAAAGGCAGCAATCATACAGTCGAGTAGACGGAGATACCTTATTACGGAAAAGTCTAAAATCGAGCAGGATGGAAGATACATCTTCTCAAATCTTCAGGACTTCCAGTTCCTGCTGACAAACAATGACCTGGAAGCATCCTTGAAGAAGGAGCTGAAACTTTTCAATATAAGAATCATTTAATAATAAAGACCGGATTTTTCATATATCCGGTCATCTTTATTTTTAGAAGATCTATGTCTTTTAAAACGTTATGTCCAATTCAAAATCATCATTCTTTGAGTCTGTACTTTCAGCAACGGATTCTTCTACCGGTGCTTTCTTCAGGGCAATTGCCACAAGGGCAGTAACTACTGAACCCACTATGACAGCTATTATATATCCTATTCTATTTCCTACGACAGGTAGCACTATCAGTCCACCCCAGGCTGCCTGATTTGTAGCTCCCAGCAACAGGGAAGTGACTGAAGCTGCTGCTCCGCCTATCATGATTGAAGGCAGTATCCTGATAGGATCTGCTGCTGCAAAAGGAATCGCTCCTTCCGTTATTCCTATACATCCCATTATAAGTGCCGCTTTCCCTGATTCCTGCTCTGCCACAGTAAACTTATTCTTTCCTATGAATGTTGCCAGTGCCAGTCCCAACGGAGGCGTACATACAGCTGTAGCTACTGCCGCCATCAGAGTAGGATTAGTGGGTATCATCGCCACTGCAAAGAAGAATGCCGTCTTGTTCATAGGCCCTCCCATATCAAATGCTATCATTGCACCTAATATTACCCCAAGTACTATCTTGGAACTGTCCTGCATTCCGGAAAGCCATACTTCCAGACTTTTCATAATTGCCGCTATAGGTTCTCCCACAAACAGGAGTATTATCATTCCCGATATGAATGTCCCTACTAACGGTATTATAAATATAGGCATGACTGAGCTCATAACCTTAGGAACTTTTATCTGTTTCAGATAATGTACAACAATACCTGCTATAAGACCTGCCACTATTCCACCCAGGAATCCTCCACCTTTAGAATTTGCCAGATATGCCGCTATCATTCCTGGTCCTATTCCCGGTCTGTCAACCATCGAATATGCTATGAATCCTCCCATTACAGGTATAAACAGAGTCAGTCCAGCTATTCCTATATCAGATATGTGCTTCAGGAACCCTGTTTCAGGCACAGCTGCTTTTCCTGATATCATAACTGCTAAAGCCAGAAGTACTCCACCTGCTACAACAAAAGGAATCATATACGATACTCCTGTCATAAGGTGCTGCTTAGTATTTTTTAATAATCCCAACATAACTTCATCCTCCAAATTAGATTTATTATTTTTTATTATTTTTTCCTATTTTTAAGTGCTTCTTCTATCTTTTCTATTAATGCCGGAGCTTTCTTGACCAGATCGCTAATCCCTACCCTTACTATAGGTTTTCCCTTAAATCTTTCTGTATTCTTCAGCCCTATATCAGTTGTTAAGACTACTACGTCTGCCGCATCTGCTTCAGCCTGTGTTATTTCATTTTCAAGTCCTATCTGACCCTGTGTTTCCACCTTGATTTCATGTCCTCTCGCTATAGCCGCTTTCTTTAATGCCTCTGCTGCCATATACGTATGGGCTACTCCTGATGGACATGCTGTTATTCCCACTATCTTCATATCTTCACCTCTATAAAAATTATTTTTTTAGCTAGTTCTTTCCCTTGATGCATATTCTCTTATAACCGCAAGAGTTTCTTTTTCATTTTCAGCTTTTTCAAGCTTTTCCCTGAAATCATCATCTAAAATTGAAGTTGAAAGCTTTATCAGTATTTCCAGATGAGCATTGCCTGCTTTTTCAGCTGATACGCCTATCATAAAAATATACTTTACTGACTCCTCTTCAGACCACTCTATTTCATTTTCCAGCCTGGCATAGGCAATACATGCATCTTTTACAAATTCACATTTTCCATGAGGTATACCGAATGAATAGCCTACTGCTGTGGAGAAGACTTCTTCCCTTTCCCAAAGTGACTTTATAAATCCCTCCTTTACACTTTCATCTTCAATGCTTGTCAGTTTCCCTTCCTTATATATCTTATCTGCCATCGTCTCCAGAACTTCAGATTTTGTTTTCAGATCAAGATTAAGAAATATAAGATTTTCATCTATCAGATT
>CAYYAV010000163.1:0-2497 GCA_964469865.1 uncultured Fusobacteriales bacterium
AGTTCATCTTCACTCATCAAATCTCTAAGTTCCTGAATATCAAAGGGAGCAAGTCTTGCACCACAGGATATAAGAATAGATTTTGCTGTTTTTCCTGCAGCCAATTTAGTTTTACGACCTTTGCACTCTCTTTATCGACAAGCAGCTCCTGTTTGTTCTTAGGATTTCTATAATAGCCGTATGGAACGCTTGGAAATACTCTTTTACCCTCTTCCATTCTTGCTCTGAAGATGGATTGTATTTTTCTTGAGGTATCTCTTGCATACCATTCATTCATAATGTTTAGAAATGGAGTAAAGTCGCTTTCTGCTTGTTTCTCACTGTCTATTCCGTTATTGATAGCGATAAACCTTACTCCCTTTTCTTTGAACAGTATTTCGGTGTAAAAGCCTACTTTGAGGTAATCTCTGCCAAACTTGCTCATATCTTTTACTATCACAGTAGACACTTTGTTTTCTTCTACTGCTTTTATCATCTTTTGAAATCCCTCTCTATCAAAGGTTGTTCCGCTTACTCCGTCATCGGTATAGTGATAGATATTTACAAAGCCGTTTCTCTTTGCATAGCTTTCAAGCAGCTGCTTTTGATTGGTGATGGAATTGCTTTCTCCTTGCTGATTTCGCCGGATTGCTGTATAATACCTTTGGATAGTAATAGGTCTTTCAAGGTGTCCTCCTTTCAATTTCGCCCTTTGTGTTTGACGCTTTTTTGACGCCCAAGCTCCAAAAGTGCGGCTGTAAAGAGATACGGCAGGATTTAAGCAGAAACGGCAAAAAGCCCCATTCTACAAGGGTTTCGCCGTTTTCCTATAAAGGCTTGGGAGAAGTTATAAGACGATTTTCGTCTATCAAATCAATAAAAAATTAGAAGAAATGATACTATAATTTTATTTAGATATGTAACCTAGGTTACATATTTTTTTTGTATTTATGATATAATTTGGAAAACAAAATAAATTTTAAGATTTAAGATAAAGAGGTGTAAAATGGATAATAACAAATTTTTCAGTTTAAGTGACACACTGTATTCAATAGTAGAAAGATATCCTGAGTCCCTGGATTTTTTCATTGCTAATGGATTTGAGCAGCTAAAAAATGAACAGATGTTAAAAACAATGGGAAAGTCAGTAACCCTTGACATGGCACTCAAGGCAAAAAAAATAAGTTCCCATCTTTTTGAAGAAAAACTAATCTCATTTCTTGATAAGGATGAGAATGTAGACATTTCACTGACTGAAAGCAGGGGGGAAGCAAAGGGGGACCTCCTCATAGAAGGAGTACTTCCCTGCCCTATAAGGATTCCTTTATTGGAAGGAATTAAGAAATGGACAGAAGAGGAAAATTCCCGAAGGGACTATACAGTAGCCTATGAACTGAAGTCAGCCAATCTGGGACTTGACTGGGTAACAGAAAAGGTAAGGACAGGGGATCCTGATAAAGTATCAGATATACTCCTTTCAGCAGGATATGAGCTGTTCTTTGATGAGAAGCTGATGGGGCAGTATATGAAAAACGGTATTTTTGAGACATATATAGATGAAATGAACAAGGATTTCTGCAATGACAGGATAGACCTGAGGGATCCGAAGAAGCAGTATGCAATAATGGGGGTAGTGCCGGCAGTATTCCTTATAAATACGCAGGCACTGGGAGACAGGAAAGTACCTGAAACATGGGAAGATATACTAAGTGAGGAATATGAGGATTCGGTTGCCCTTCCGATGAATGACCTTGACCTGTTTAATGCACTGGTAATAACTATTTACAAGGAATTTGGAAAAGAGGGGATACGTAAGCTGGCAAGGTCTTATAAGAAGAGCCTTCATCCTGCACAGATGGTAAAGGCAAAATCCAGAAGCAATGATGCACCTGCAGTAAGCATAATACCTTATTTCTTTACACAGATGCTCATGGGACAGTCAGAAATGTATGCAGTATGGCCAAAGGACGGGGCATTGCTTAGCCCGATATTCATGATATCCAAAAGGGAAAAGGCGGATAAGGTAAAGCCCTTTATAGACTTTTTCATGTCAGAAGAAATCGGGACACTGTTTTCAGCCAACGGGAAATTCCCTTCAACTAACCCTAATGTAGACAATCATCTGGAACCTCACCAGAATTTTAAGTGGGTGGGGTGGGACTTTATCCATAGTAATGATGTCGGAGCCCTTGTAAGACAGTGCGAAAAGGATTTCCATGAAGCGATAATGGAGTTATAGGAAATAACGGGACAGCAATAAAAATAGCAGGTAATAGTGAAAGTGAACAGTAATGAAGGTGAATAATAATAGAAATAAGAAATGATAAAAGCAGATAATGATAAAAACAAGTAAAAATGACAGTAAATAATAATGAACAATACAGGATTTTTAGAAAATTAAGAAAGGAAAAACAGAAATTATGAATCTAGTAGTTTTTTCAGGTCCTCCGTCATCAGGGAAGACAAGTGTAATATTAAAGACTATAGATGCACTGAAGCAGCAGGGCATATCTGTAGG
>CAYYAV010000163.1:2597-4705 GCA_964469865.1 uncultured Fusobacteriales bacterium
ATATGTGTGATAGATAACCTTTCAGGGATAAATACACCTAAGAAGATAGGACCTATGCTTAAATCAGCAGATATAGTAATAATAACTAAAGGAGATATAGTATCCCAGGCTGAAAGGGAGGTATTTGCCTCACGGGTAAATTCTGTAAATCCTACGGCAGTAACAATGCATGTAAATGGGCTTACAGGTCAGGGGGCATATGAATTAAGTACACTTCTGTATGAAAAAGAGCTGGATATAGAAACTGTACAGGGGAAAAAACTGAGGTTTCCTATGCCGTCAGCACTATGTTCCTACTGTCTGGGAGAAACTAGGATAGGGGAGAAGTACCAGATGGGAAATGTAAGAAAAATGAACCTTGGAGGAAATAATGAGTAAGACAGATAAGAATTTGACAGATGGACTGAAGATAGGAGAGCTGCTTGTAAGATATCCTTTTGTAGAAAACTTTTTCAATGAGAACATGATAAGCGTAAAAGGATTTGAAGAATCCACATTCAGTGAATATCTTGATACGTTTACCATAGAGCAGATAGAGGATATGGCTCTGGATACTGAAAAGATAAGACTTGATCTGGTTGAATATATAGGACAGATGAAGGCATTTCTGGGGATGGAGGAAGAACAGGGGGTAGATGTCCTTTCAATACTGGCGGGGCAGGATAAGTCAGGAAATCCAGAAGGATTTGAAAGACTGGATATACATAAGTCAGAAATTATTTCCATAGTAGGACCTACCGGATCCGGTAAATCAAGGCTTCTTGCAGATATAGAATGGACTGCCCAGAATGATACTCCCACTAGGCGGAGCATACTGATAAATGGTGAGCTGCCTGATAAGAAATGGCGGTTTTCATCAAATAATAAGCTGGTGGCACAGCTTTCCCAGAACATGAACTTTGTAATGGATCTGTCTGTAAAGGAATTTCTGGAACTGCATGCAAAAAGCAGGATGATAGATAATGTAGATGAAGTTGCCGGGAAAATAATAGAAGAAGCTAACAAGCTTGCAGGAGAACAGTTTAATATAGATACTCCTGTCACTGCATTAAGCGGTGGGCAGTCGAGGGCACTTATGATAGCCGATACGGCAATACTGAGTTCCTCTCCTATAGTTCTTATAGATGAAATAGAGAATGCAGGGATAGACAGGAAAAAAGCCCTGAACCTGCTGGTATCTTCAGATAAGATAGTCCTTATGGCAACTCATGATCCGACATTAGCCCTTATTGCCGATAAGAGGATAATAATTAAGAACGGCGGGATTGCTAAAATAATAGAGACGAGTGAGGAAGAAAAGAAGATACTCAGTAAGCTGGAAGAAATGGACAGCATTATCCAGAAGATGAGAGGAGACTTAAGAAGAGGAGAAAGACTGACAGAAATACAGTAATCATAAATCTCACTTCCAAATATAAAAAATCAAGGTATAATAATACTAGAAAAAATGGAGGTGGTATTATGTTCGAACTGACAGGGCAGACAGCTTTAGTTACGGGAAGTGCCAAAGGTATAGGAAAAGGGATAGCAAAAGTTCTGGCAAATTCAGGAGCTACTGTACTTATAGGGGATGTTGACAGGGAAAACGGAGAAAAGACGGCGGAAGAACTGAAAGGGGAATACTATTATTTAGACGTGACGAATAAGCAGAATATACAGGAAGTTGTAGGGGAAATAGCTGAAAAGTATGGGAAACTGGATATAGTGTGTTCTAATGCGGGAATATTCCCTCAGGCTTTTCTGGAAGATATGACTGAAGATGACTGGGATAAAGTCCATAATATCAATCTGAAGGGGACTTTCCTCGTAGTACAGGCAGCCCTTAAGATTATGAAAGAACAGAATTATGGGAGGATTGTAATCACATCGTCAATAACAGGTCCTATTACAGGATATTCAGGGTGGTCCCACTATGGTGCTAGTAAAGCCGGTCAGCTGGGATTTATGAGGAGTGCAGCTTTGGAATATGCACGTTTCGGAATAACTATAAATGCCGTTCAGCCGGGAAACATACTGACAGAAGGGCTTATAGGAGCAGGTGAAGAATATATGGAAAGCATGAAGGCGATAATACCTGCCCATTCCTTAGGCAAACCTGAAGATATAGG
>CAYYAV010000164.1:0-4677 GCA_964469865.1 uncultured Fusobacteriales bacterium
CTGAAAAAGATAAGGAAGATAAATAATAATATAATATGTGTGTTAAAAGATGATGCCTATGGTCTAGGAATAAAAAACATTCTTCCTGTATTAATAGAAAATGGCTGTCATTATTTCGCCGTAGCATATATAGAAGAAGCCCTGGAGATAAAAAAGATAGTAAAGAAAAATTATGCAGCAAAAGAAAAAGTTATATCTGTTATGACATTAAATCATATAGAAAAAGAAGATATAGGAAAAGCTGTGAGGAATAATATAGAAATAACATTATTCAGTATTCAGCAACTTGAAAGCTATATAAGGATATTCCATAAGGTCCTTAGAAAAAATAAGATATGGGTACATGTGAAATTAAATACAGGAATGAACCGGCTTGGTTTTAATGAGGATGAACTTGATATCTTAAAAAGTAAACTGGACGAACTGAGCAGGGGAAATTATAGGATAGGAATAAAAACAGTATACTCACATATTTCAGATAGTGAAGATATAAAGGCAGCAGAAGTTCAAATAAAAAAATATGAAGATATACTGACGAAATTAAAAGAAGATATACTAGAATACGGGGATGAAAAAATATACGGGCATATTCAGGCAAGCCCCTTACTTTTTAAATATGGAATGAAATATAATTATGATTTTGCAAGAATAGGAATGGCAATATATGGAATGGAGCCTTTGTCAGAACCCATTGGGCTTGAAAATACAATAAGGCTTGTTTCAAGATTAATAAATATAAGAAATATAAAAAAAGGGGACAAGGTTTCTTATGGAAAAAATGGTTTTGTAGGAGAAGACAGAAAAGTTGCAGTCATCCCTGTAGGGTACGCACACGGGCTTCAGAAACAGATTGAGAACAGTAATCCTTATGTACTAATAAAGGAGAAAAAAGCTTATATTCTGGGTGAAATATGTATGGATATGATAATTGTGGATATTACAGGTATAAAAAATGTAGAAGTAGGTGATGAAGCAGTAATTATAGGGAAACAGGGGAAAAAAGAGATAACTTTATTGGAAATGGCCAACTGGGCAGATACAATACAGGATGATATACTTACTGGCTGGAATAAATCTATAAAAAGGACAGTAAAATAAGGAAAAGAGCGAAATATATAAAATAATATATCGGGAGTGAAATATGGATAAAGTGGCATTAATAATGGCAGGAGGAAGCGGAACAAGATTCTGGCCGTTATCGACTACAGAGAAACCAAAACAATTTCTTGACCTGGTAACTGATAAGACGATGATAAGGGAGACAGTTGACAGGATAGCTAAGCTGATCCCCATGGAAAAGATATTTATTTCCACAAATATTGCGTATCTGGATATAGTTAAGGAACAGTTGCCTGAAATACCTGAAAGAAATATAATATTTGAACCTATGGCAAGGGATACTGCAGCATGTATAGGATATGCGGCACTTATAATAGGGAAAATATACAAGGATAGTGTAATGGTTGTACTTCCTTCAGATCATCTAATAAAGAAAGAGAAAGAGTTTCTTGAAAGTCTGGAACTGGCATATAAGAAGGCTGAATTTGAAGATATAATAGTAACTTTAGGAATAAAACCTTCCTATCCTGAAACAGGGTACGGATATATCGAATATATAAAAAACAGTAAAGAAAAATATAATGAACTGGAAATATACAAAGTTAAAGGTTTTAGGGAAAAGCCTAACAAGGAAATTGCTGAAAAATACATTATTCAGGGAAATTATCTATGGAACAGCGGGGTGTTTGTCTGGAAATCGGAATTTATACTGGATGAAATAAAATCTAAAATGGATACACATAAATCAGTCCTTGATAATATAGATTCTCTTCTTTCTAAAGTGGAAATAGAGAAATTTTATGGAATAAGGCTTAGTGAATATGTAAAAGATGAATTTGAGAAATTTGAAAAAATATCTATAGATTTTGGGGTAATGGAGCATACAAAGGCAGTAAAGGTGATATCTGTAGATATAGGATGGAATGATGTAGGAAGTTTCAAGTCCCTTGAAGAAGTATTTCCTAAAGATATCAAAGGGAATATTGTCCGGTCAGAAAAATACGAAGAAATGGAATCTGAAGGAAATATTATAATAAATAAGGAACCTAAAAAGCTTATAGCAACAATAGGAATAGAGGATATAGTTATAGTCAATACAGGTGAAGTACTGTTAGTATGTCATAAGGATAAAAGCCAGGAAATAAAGAAGATACTTGATAAAATAGAAAAAAAGAATAAATAGGGAAAATATCCGTCAGAAGAGGTGAAAGTATTGGAATTACATATAAACGATATAGAAGAAGCTAGGAAAACTTTTGATATAGAAATAGGAGAACTGGAAAAACTGAGAAACAGAATTGATAAGAGATTTGAAGAAATGGTAGATATAATCCTTAAACTTGATAATAATAAGGTAGTGATTACCGGGATAGGAAAATCAGGGCATATCGGAGCAAAAATAGCTGCAACGCTTGCTTCTACAGGGACATCTGCAATATTTGTAAATTCAGCAGAAGCTCTGCATGGAGATCTGGGAATGATAAGCAGGGGAGATGTGGTAATAGCTATTTCAAATAGCGGGAATTCTGATGAGGTATTGAGTATACTGAATCCCGTAAGAAAGATAGGTGCAAAGCTGATAGCATTTACAGGAAATGAGAGCTCGGCTTTGGCAAAAAACTCAGATATAATAATAAATATAGGAGTTGAAAAAGAGGCATGTCCGCTAGGAACAGCTCCTATGAGTTCTACAACAGCAACTTTAGTTATGGGAGATGCTCTTGCAGCTGTCCTTATGAAAAAAAAGAATTTTACAGAAAGCGACTTTGCAAGATATCATCCTGGAGGAAGTCTAGGTAAAAGGCTGCTCCTTACAGTGAAGGATTTAATGCATATAGGAGAAGAACTCCCTGTATTATCACAGGAAGAACATATAGAAAATGTCCTTATGACTTTGACTAAGAAAAAGATGGGAGCAGTCTGTATTTCTGACTCAGGAAAGGAAAAAGGAAGATTAATAGGAATAATAACAGAAGGAGATATAAGAAGAGCACTTTCACATAAGGAAGAATTCTTTAAGTATAAGGCAGAGGATATCATGATAAAAAATCCTGTTTCCATAAATGTAGATGCAATGGCTCTTGATGCCCTTCATTTAATGGAAAACAGGGAAAGTCAGATAAGCGTATTGCCTGTAGTTGAAGAGGGGAATGTAGTGGGAATAATAAGAATTCATGATTTGGTAGGATTGAGATGATATGGATAATAAGAATCTGATAAAAGGAACCATGGTCTATTCATTATCGAATATAGTAACAAAATTAGGTTCCCTTATATTCCTTCCAATAATAACAAGGCTTCTTACAAAAGAAGAATTTGGAATAGTGGGAACTCTAGGACCTATAGCTACATTGTTTGGAGTAGTGCTGGGACTAGGTCTTTATAATGCTCAGATGAAAAAATATATTGACCTGAAAGATGATGAAAGGGAGATGGGAAGTTACATGTTTTCCACATGTCTGATTATAATAACCTTTAATATCATGGTGTATATCTTCCTTTTTACACCATTAGCCAAAAGACTGTTTTCCTATATTATAGATCTTAATACAGTAAGTTATAATCCTCTTGTGCTGATAACTATAATGATAGCTTCTGTAAATGCTCTGAATACACTTGCAACCACACTTTTCAGGATGAAGAAGATGTATATGAAAGTAGCTATAGGAAGCCTGATATCGGTCTTTACAACATATTTTCTTATAATATTTTTTGTGAAAAGCCTAAAAATGTCAGTTCTTGGATATCAGTCCGCTAACTTAATAGCAATAATATTACTGCTAATATATTATTTCAAAGATTATTTCGGAAAGTTTACTTTAAGGTTAAGATCCGCCTATATAAGATATTCTATAAAAAATGGACTTCCTCTTATATTTATAGAGTTGACAGATCAGATTGTAAATTTCAGTGACAGGATACTGATAGCAAAATTTTCTTCTTTTGATCAGGCAGGAGATTATACATTGGCATATACAGGAGGGCAGGTATTGTCTGTAATAACCAGTTCCTTTGTAAACAGCTGGACTCCGGAATTTTATGAAGCAATGAAGAAGGACAGGAATAATCCTAGAATAACTGCAAGTCTTGAAAATTTTCTGGCATTGATGTCCTTTGTCTGTGTTGGAGCCCAGCTCTTTGCATCCGAAATGATAAAGCTTGTATTTCCATCAGATTATTATGATTCAATAAATCCTATACCGGTTATTCTTGCAGGAGTGGTAATAAGATCTCTTATATGTCTTGACTATTTTTTCCATTTTCATGAAGACAGTATATATATATTTTATTTTTCTTTATGTGCACTGCTATTAAACCTGTCTGCTAATCTTATACTGATACCCAGATATCCTGAATATAGTATGTTTATAGCGTCCTGGACAACTTTGGCAGCATTTTTAGTAAGAATAGTTATAGAGTTGATAATAATAGATAAGAAATATAAGATAAGGTTTAACTATAGGAGACTGCTTATATATCTGTTTATAGTAATAAATCCTTTTATTCTTTATCTTGGAAACCAGGATACTTCTATTATGAAGTTCGGATTTAAGCTAATATATTTTGCATTATTTGTAAAATTACTTGCAAATAAGGAAGTCAGTCAGAAAATAAAAG
>CAYYAV010000165.1:0-4625 GCA_964469865.1 uncultured Fusobacteriales bacterium
TACCTTTCTATCTTATGTATATTTAAATTATCCTATTTTCCCCAAAAAATCTTGTATGCATAATGCATTATGCATTTTCTAAAAATGTTATACCACTTTTTTTTAAATAGTCAAGAGGGGTAACATAAAAAAATTTTGCATTTTTTTATTTATAAGGTATAATTTACTGAAATATTAGAAGGAGGTTTTAAAAATGGCAAAATTAAAGAAAGTTGTAACAATAGCAGGGTCGGATACGAGCGGTGGAGCAGGAATACAGGCAGATTTAAAAACCTTTCAGGAAAGAGGAGTCTACGGAATGAATGTCCTTACTGTAATAGTTTCTATGGGACCTAACTGGGAACATAGGGTTTTTCCGGTAGATATGAATATTATAAAAGAACAGGCGGATACAGTCTTTAAGGGAATAGGAGTAGACGGTGTAAAGACGGGGATGTTACCTACTGTGGAAATTATTGAATATGCAGGTTCACTGATAAAGGATATGGAGGATATTCCTGTAGTTATAGATCCTGTCATGGTATGTAAGGGAGTAAAAGAAGCACTGTTTCCTGAGAATACAGTAGCAATGAGGAAGTTTCTCCTTCCTTATGCAACTATAACTACACCTAACTTATTTGAAGCATCTCAATTGGCAGATGTTGAGCCTATAGGAACTATAGACGAGCTTAAAGATGCGGCAAAAAAGATTTTTGATCTTGGAGTAAGGAATGTTGTTATAAAAGGAGGAAAATCATTTAGTGATACTGCAGCCATAGATATATTATATGATGGAAGAGGCTTCGAGTTATTTGAGGCTGAAAAAATAGATACGCCATATACACACGGAGCAGGATGTTCATTTGCAGCATGTATTACCGCTGAACTTACTAAAGGAGCCTCTGTTTCTGAAGCGGTATCCAAGGCAAAAGGACTTATTACTGAAGCTTTAAGGCAGTCCTTTAAGCTGAACGAGTTTGTGGGGCCTTTAAATCACAAAGCTTTTGCTCTTAAGTGATAATCAATGATATGTATAGTATAAATAAAATTTAAAGAACTTATAATTATATAAAAGTAATTTTAATTTTGTTACGTATTTTCCTTTCAGGATAAGGCGGACTTCTTAAAGTTACTTTATTTATTTTTATATTTATAAAGAAAAAATTGATAAAGGAAGGGTTCGAGATTTATCTGAAATCAGAAAGAAATTTATGAGTTAAAAATAATCGATAGTATCTGAGAAGTAGCTAAAAATAATATAAATAATATAGACCTTATAAAAAATAATTGAAATTACATATAAAATTATGTTAAAATAATGTAATTTATTAAATAAGACCATTTTTATCAGATATTTTATTTCAGATTAAAAGTAGCTAAGGAGGATTGGAAAATGGATCAGAAAGTAAAAGTTGTAATGGAAGGGCTAACTTTTGATGATGTCCTTCTAATTCCGCAGGCATCGGATATTCTGCCACACGAAGTTTCTTTAAAGACGAGTCTGACAAGGAAACTGGAACTGAATATACCGGTGCTAAGTGCCGCAATGGATACAGTGACAGAGGCACAACTTGCAATAGCTATGGCAAGAGAAGGAGGAATAGGTTTTATTCATAAAAATATGACAATAGAACGGCAGTCTGAAGAAGTATCGAAGGTAAAAAGATATGAGAGCGGAATGATAACTAATCCAATAACATTAGGGGCAAATGCAACACTGGAAGAAGCACATGAATTAATGAAAAAATATAAGATATCCGGACTTCCTGTAGTAGACGGGGAAGGTAATTTAAAAGGGATTATAACAAATAGGGATTTGAAGTATAGGGAAAATCTTACTCTAAAAGTTGAAGAGGTTATGACTAAGAAAAACCTTATAATAGCTCCTGTAGGAACGACACTTGATGAAGCGAAGGATATTCTGCTTGAACATAGGATAGAGAAACTGCCTATAGTTGAAGGCAGTAAATTGAAAGGTCTTATAACTATAAAAGACATTGATAATATAATAAACTACCCTAATGCGGCAAAAGATTCCCAGGGAAGATTAAGAGTGGGTGCTGCAGTCGGGGTTGGACCTGACACTATAAAAAGAGTAACAGCGTTAGTTGAAGCTGGAGTAGATATAATAACTATTGATTCTGCCCATGCCCACTCCAAAGGAGTTATAGACAGGATAAGAGAAATAAGATCGGAATTTCCAGAACTTGATATAATAGGAGGAAATATAGTAACAAAGGAAGCGGCGGAAGCCCTCATTGATGCAGGGGTAAATGCAGTAAAAGTAGGAATAGGACCAGGTTCCATATGTACAACAAGGGTTATTGCAGGAGTAGGAGTACCCCAGATAAGTGCCATTATGGATGTAGCTTCAGTATGTAGAGAAAGGGGGACAGGTCTGATAGCGGACGGTGGGATAAAGCTTTCAGGAGATGTAGTAAAAGCTATAGCTGCAGGAGCGGATTGCGTAATGTTGGGAGGTCTTCTTGCCGGAACTGATGAAGCTCCTGGTGAAGAGATATTATACAATGGAAGAAAATATAAGACATATGCGGGAATGGGATCTTTAGCTGCTATGAAAAGAGGAAGCAGCGACAGATATTTTCAGCTGGAATCAGCTACGGAAAAATTAGTTCCAGAAGGGATTGAGTCAATGGTTCCACATAAAGGAGCATTAAAAGATACAGTATATCAGATATGCGGTGGACTAAGATCCGGTATGGGATATTGCGGGACATCAACTATAGAAGAGTTAAAAATAAAAGGGAAGTTTGTAAAAATAACTGGAGCAGGACTGGCAGAAAGTCATCCACATGATGTAATAATAACAAAAGAGGCACCTAATTACAATACATCCAAGTAGTTGATGAATTTAAAATATTTGATTGGGAAAGAAGGTAAGAAATGAAAAAAGCTATAATTTTATTAGGTATCCTATTGGGATTGAATGTAATTTCCTTCTCTTATGAGGACTATTATGAAAAAGTCTATACAGTAAAAGTTTCTAAGGAATCTGTATACAGGGAAATAGGAGCTACAGAAAAGCAGAAGAAGAAGCTGGATAGGATATTTAAAAAATATCAGAAAAAGGCGGAACAGATAGAAAATAAACTTTTAAAATTTGATGATAAGAAAAAAGAGCTTGGAAAAGTAGAATCTGAAAGGTATAAAGATATAGCAGATATCTTATCGGCTGCTCAACTGCACTCCTTTAATATATATATAAACAGTCAGAAGGCAGTTTTTGAAAAGAAAAATGATAAGATTAGGAATCTCATAGATAGCCTGGATTTAACTAATGAACAGAAATCTGAAATATTAAGATATGAAAGGAATTTTCAGAGAGATATAAGCAGATCAGAAGTAACGGCACTTACCCCTGATAAATATATTTCTGAATATGAAAGAGCCCGAAATATAAGGAATGAAAAAATGAGAGGCATATTATCTGAAGAACAAATTAAAATACTGGAAAATAGCAGTAATTAAATATAAAGAATCTATTACCGTACTTGAGGAGAGAAAAACTCCTCTTTTTTAATTGAGGAAATATATTATCCAGTGTGAAATGAAAATACTGTATGTAATTTAACTGTATGAACAGATATAAAAAATAAATCATAAATAAATGATAAAAAAATTAATTTTTTTATTGAAAATATATATATATTGCTAAAATACAGACTTTATAGCTATTTTTAGAAAAAATATTGGAATTTGAAGAATAAATTGAAGGATAAGTTCACAAATTTTATATAAATATGGTATATTATAATATAAGGCTAATGCAAAACAAATAAAAAGAAAAGGAGAAAAAATGGAAAAAATATACTGCTATATGACAGAACTAGAAATAATTATAAATAATCCAGATGATGTAGATAACCATAATACAAGTGACAGAAATAACAGATAATCTGGAAGTCATATTCTAAAAATTATAGAAAGGAGAAATAAAATGAGCAATAATTTGAAGAAACTAGAAAAGGACCTGAGGAGCCATGCTAAGAGGTGCAAGAAAATAAAGTACAGCAGTGCACTGCTGCTGACATTCCTTATTACAGGGATGCTGACATTACCGGCAGCCACAAGTGTGACGAATAATAATATAGAACAGCAGAGACAGAGTATAAATAATTCGATATCCGACATGAGGACAACATTCAGGAGAGCTAAGGCAGAGAACAACAAGCTGTTAAAGGGAGCTAACCTTGAACTGATACAGCTTATGGAGCAGGGAGACCAGGTAGTGAAGTCACCATGGAGTTCATGGCAGTTTGGTCTGAACTATTTCTATAACAACTGGGGAGGAACATTCAAGGGAATAGGAGATAAGACTGAGAAGTACCCTTATGAGGGGATATTTACTAGAAGTACAGATACCTTTGAAAGAGTCACTTCACCTTTAAGTGAGGGATATTCGAAATTATCAGTAAGTACAAATCCCTATTCAGCAGCATCGTCTCAAAGACAGGGACTGACAAACGGATATGGAATAGCAAGTATAACACCCAGACAGGAACCCATATCAACCTTAAATGTAGATGCTTCAATAAAACCTAAGGATGTATACAGGGATCCTGTACCAGCTCCGACAGTAACAGTACAGGCACCGCAGCTCCAGGCACTGAATGTACCTAACCTTC
>CAYYAV010000166.1:0-4564 GCA_964469865.1 uncultured Fusobacteriales bacterium
TGAAGAAAGCGGAGTCAGCAGAAGAATTTATTAGGCTGCTAGGTTGATTTGTGGGATGAAACTGTTATAAAACAAGAAATACAAGCAGAAAATATGATGAAAGGAGCATAATGAATGAAATGAAAAGATTTAATCTTATAACAATAGGGAGAGCAACAATAGATTTAAATGCGGTAGAATACAACCGACCCATGGAAGAGACGATGACATTTAGAAAATATGTAGGTGGAAGCCCTGTGAATATAGCCATAGGATCTGCAAGAATGGGGTTAAAAGTAGGATTTATAGGGAAATTATCTAAAGATCAGCATGGATTCTATATAAAAAATTATTTAGAGGAATCTAATATAAATACAGATAATGTTATTTTTGATGAAGAAGGCCATAAATCAGGATTGACATTTACAGAAATAAAAAGTCCGTCAGAATGTAGCATACTTATGTATAGGGAAAATGTTGCTGATCTATATCTAAGACCTGAGGAAATTAATCCAGATTATATTAAACAGACAGAATATCTTCTGATTTCAGGAACAGGACTAGCTCAAAGTCCTTCAAGGGAAGCCCTTCTAAAAACATTGATGATTGCAAAAGAATCTGGGATAAAAGTTATTTTTGAGTTGGACTATAGACCATATACATGGAAATCAGAGGAAGAGACATCATACTATTATGAATTTATAGCTAGACAAGTTGATATTATAATAGGTACACGAGATGAATTTGATATAATGGAAAATAGGAGAAACGGTAAAAATAAAGAGACTGTAGAAAGGATGTTCAAGTATTCACCGGAACTTGTGCTTATTAAACATGGAATTGAAGGTTCATTTGCTTATGAAAAAAATGGAAAAATTCATAGGGCCAAAGCTTATAAAGCTAAAGTACTGAAAACTTTTGGAGCTGGAGATTCCTATGCATCAGCTTTTATCACAGCTTTAGTTAGAGGAATGTCAATTGACAGTGCTCTAAAATATGGAAGCGCAGCAGCTGCAATAGTTGTCGGGTCACATAGTTCGAGTGAAGCGATGCCTACTATTGAAAAGATAGAAAGGTTAATAGAGGAGGATAAAATAAATAAGTAAGATTTAAAATTAGACATCAGTTACCACATTGAAATGGAAAAAGTAGTAATTGATGTTTTTTTTATTGGGGGTATACTATAAATAGAAAAGGACAGACAATGTAAATTAGAGAGACATCTGGATTAGAAACCTGAAAGGAAAGGAGGTTTATTGATTTGGATAATCGGATAAAAAAATTGACAGAGCTGATATCATCAAAAAAATATAAGACGGCAGATGAACTGGCAAAAGAACTAAAAGTCAGTAATAAGACTGCAAGAACGGCAATAAAAAATTTAAATGACTTGTTAAGGAAATCAGGAGCAGAAATAGTTTCTAAATCAGGATACGGATATATACTGAAAATAAATGATAAGGAAAAGTTTTCAAAGCTGGATCTGTCAAATAAGAGAAATGTACTTCCTGAAACATCGGAAGAAAGGATACAGTACATTATAGAATATCTGATAAATATTAAAGAATATGTAAAAGTTGAAGATTTGAGCAGAATGCTCTTTACTTCCTCAAAAACACTGGCAGGAGATTTGAAGGAAGCTGAAAAGATACTTAACGGTTACAACATAAATCTGGAAAGAAAACCTTATTATGGAATCAGGCTTAAAGGGGAGGAATTTAACCTGCGACTATGTATAGCCGACTACATAGAGAAAAAAAGCCGTGAAAAGGAAAAGGTAAAGCTGATAGATGAAAATGAAATGAAAAAAATAGCAACTGTAATAATGGACACTTTGAAAAAGGAAGAATTTAATATATCAGATGTAGCTTTCCAGAATCTTATAATCCATATTCAGATTGCACTGAAAAGGATAGAAGAGAACTGCTATGTTCCTGTAGAAGAAGAGAAGCTGAAAGAATATATAAGTGAGAAAGAATTTCGGATAGCTGAAAAATGTACACATAATCTGGAAAAAATTTTTAAGATAAAGTTTCCTGAATCTGAAATAGGATATGTGGCAATTCATCTGGCGGGGAAAAAGCTTTTTAAAGGAAATATGATAGAAAATGAAAATTTTATTATTGACCAGGAAATCAGTAACATTGTAAATGAAATGTTAAAAAAAATTTATGATGCCTTCAAATTTGATTTCAGCAGGGATCTGGAACTTAGAGTGGCACTGGCTCAGCATCTTATGCCATTAAGGATAAGGGTAAAATTTGATATGAAAATGAAGAATCCTATGCTTGATAAAATAAAGGAAAGATTTAGTCTAGCATATACAATGGCTAAGTATGCAAGTACAACTTTTTATGAATATTACAATAAAAATCTGTCTGAAGATGAGATAGGATATATTGCATTGAATCTGGCTCTTGCCCTTGAAAGGCAAAGAAAGGATATAAATAAGAAAACAGTCCTTCTTGTATGTTCTTCAGGTAAAGGAAGTGCAGAATTGCTTGCCTATACCTATAAAGAAGCTTTTGGAGAATATATAGAAGAACTTATAACTTGTAGTGTCTATGACTTGGAAAATATAGATTTTAAAAATATAGATTTTATTCTCACAACAGTACCTATAAATATAAAAGTACCTATTCCTATACAGGAAGTAGAATATTTTCTGGAAGAAAATAATATAAGAAACATAAGGAAGATATTTAATACAGGTGAAAATGAAAATATATTAAGATACTACGACAAGAATCTGTTTCTATCAAATATAAATGCAGAAACAAAGGAAGAAGTGCTGGAATATATGGTAAGGCATATAAAAAAACATAGAAAAATACCGAAAAATTTCCTGGAATCAGTAAAAAGGAGGGAAAAGCTGGGAATAACTGAATTCGGTAACAGGATAGCGATGCCCCATCCGGACAGAACTCTTACTGATGAAACCTTTGTATGTGTAGGAATACTGGAAAAGCCTATTATATGGGACAAGAAAGAAGTACAGGTGATATTTCTTGTTTCAGTATCTAAAAATAAGGACAAAAAACTTAAATATTTCTATAAAGTAACGGCAAAGTTTCTTTTAGATAAAAAAAGTATAGAAAAACTGGTAAAGAAAAGAAAATTTGAAGATCTGGTATCAATGTTGGAGAACATAGAAGAAAAAATGGAGGGAGATAAAGATGAATGAAGAGAAGTATGAAATAGCTTTTCAGGTAATAATGAATGCTGGAAATTCAAAATCTTCGTCGATGATGGCAATAGAGGCGGCAAGAGAATTTGAATTTGAAGAGGCTGAAAAGTTTATAAAAGAAGCCGAAAAAGAGCTAAGAGAAGCCCATCACTCACAGACAGAACTGATAAAACAGGAAAGCAGCGGAAAAGGGGTAGATGTGAATATAATTCTTGTACATTCCCAGGATCATCTGGCAATGGCAATAACGGCAAAAGATCAGGCGGAAGAATTTTTGAATATGTACAGGATGATAAAAGAACTGAAGGATCAGATAGAAAAAATGAAATAAAAATAGAAAGTAGGAGATGAGAATTATGAGAATAATGTTAGCATGTACGGCAGGAATGTCCACAAGCTTAGTAGTATCAAGGATGGAAGAAAGTGCAAAGGAACAGGGAAAGGACTATAAGATATGGGCAGTAGAGCAAGGACAGATTGCAGATGAAATGGGTAATTTTGATGTACTGCTTCTTGGACCCCAAGTTAGGCATATATTGAGAAAGGTTACAAAAATAGTGGGAGATAAGGCACCAATAGGAGTCATAGATGCAGTAGCTTATGGGAGATGTGACGGAGCTGCGGTATTAAAACAGGCTGAAGAGCTGGCAGGGGTGAAATAATATGTCGTTTAGGGAAAAAATGGAAGATTTTTTAGTATTACTTGCAGAAAAGATAGATGATAATAAATATTTGCAGGCTATAAAAAATGCCTTTACAATATATATGCCCTTTATAATAGTAGGGTCATTCGGAACATTGTTTACAGCCCTTGTTTCAAGTCCCAAAACAGGTCTTGCACGATGGATACCGGCATTGGAAAGTCTATCGGGAGCTTTTTCAGCAATGAACTTTGCTACAATGACATTTATGACAGTACCAATAGTATTTCTAATATCAATGCAGCTTGCAAGGTCAAACAAGACTCCTGAACATCTTACAGGAATTGTTGCAGTACTGTCTTATATATCAGTTATTCCTCAGGCAATAACATATGTACTCAATGAAGAAACTAAAAAAATCGGGGCAGTGCCTAGTACGGCTCTCGGAGCACAGGGACTGTTTATAGGAATGATTATGGCAATAATAGTGGCAGAACTGTTCAAGGTACTTACAAATATTGAGGCAATAAAGATAAAAATGCCGCCTTCGGTTCCTGCCGGAATAGCTGTTTCTTTCAATACATTGATACCGATATTAATAATAGTGCTAGGAACAGCAGTTTTTGGGAATATATTTAAAACAGTTACAGGTAAATATCTAAATGAATTTATTTATTCTGCGGTTCAGACACCGCTTGAAATAGCACTTAAAAGTCCATTAGGAATATTGGCACTCGTACTAGGAGGGCAATTATTC
>CAYYAV010000167.1:0-1478 GCA_964469865.1 uncultured Fusobacteriales bacterium
GAAATCATACTGAGATAATTGATCTTTTAATTTCAACATAGGCAATACATCTCTACCCCGTTTTACAGTAAGGTGTTCTGATGCAACGGTCACTGTTTTTGATAAAATTTCCTCTATTTCCAGTGCTTTTTCTTTCTTATCAGTCGTCAAAAATAAATCATATGCAAAAGAAAACGTTGAAAAGATGTCTAAAAAACTCTCCAAAAGGTCAACATAATAGGTGTGTAAATGGATAGCAACTTTTTTATCTAAGAAATTTGGATGAATAGTTTTATCTAAATACTTGTATTTCAATAAATTATAGGCTGCTGGTGTAAACATATTTGACATATGATCCACAATTAACTCAGTCGGATAGTTGGAAATCAATCCCAATTCATCAATCACAAACGAAGTTTGTTGTGGATTTCCCTGTAGGGCTTTAACTTTTATAAATGGAACGCGTTTCTCAATAATCTTTGCGACATTATAGTATGAAAAATCTGGTAATGGCATGTGATGGAGTTCTTCATTTGTTGTATCAAAAACTGCCTTATAATTAAATCCAGCATCTACAAAAATATTAGTAACAGGTGATTCTAAATAATCAATTACGTCTTGGACATTCGTATATTCGCGTACATTTGACCAAAAATTTTTAAATTCTTTAGACTGAACTACTTGTTTTTTAAAAGTAATAAAGTAACTTTGTAGATGTTCTTTAAATCGTTCCGTAGCACGATGATTTGTCATACCCCAAAAATCTGTAGACAAATCACTATCATACTTCTCAAATACTTCATTAATATCCCAAATAGGACCGTAACAAGTATCATTCATTATCGTTACAGAATCATATTCTGAAACATTTTCAAAACCAAGTTTTTGAAAACCATCTTTCCATGCCACGAAGTCAAAACCACTATTTTTTCTTTGCAAAAAATCAGTAATCAATTCTGCTTTTTCTAGCTTATCTTTATCACTCTTAGATAAATTACTATTTGAAATGAATAATATATCTTCAAATAAAGGACGCATTTTTTCCAATTGATAAAGAACATGCGAACTTAGATTATCGTACTTATTGTAATGTACATACAACAGTATTCGTTTCATTATCTTCTCCTAAAAAAGTTAATTATTTTTGTTGGGATTGTCCATCGGCGAGAGTTAAGCATCGACATATATTGATGTTCAATTGACAACAACCTTTTATTTGCTATTTCTAAATCTTCATTCGCAGTCTTTAATTCTTCATTCGCAGTCTGTAACTCCATCATATAGTTATAAACTCGATCTGTTAAATCTTTCTGATTAGATTTCATACTATATCTTAAACACAACTCGTTTTTAGTATATTTCTCAACATTATAAATTAACTGAGGATCATGAGCAGGGAATATATAACCCGTTCCATTACTAAAACCATTAGTTGATTCAACCTCTACTATTTCTCCTGTCTCTTTAAGTGATAATTCTACCAACTCATAATCCGATGG
>CAYYAV010000167.1:1488-4540 GCA_964469865.1 uncultured Fusobacteriales bacterium
CAACACATCTTCACCATTCAGTTGAAATAGTTGTTGATTGCTATCTGAAAAACCATCGCCTCTATCAAAGTAAATAGTAATATTATTTGTCCTTTCCCCCCCTGTTGCAAGATCGAACAACCTTAAATAATTTACTCTCATAGCTTCCTTAGCAAACTCTGGATTCGCTTGATAATACTTACCAAGTATATACGAATAAACATCATAATAGTATCTTAAATTATTTCTTTCACTCATTGAGTAATCTAAAACCCTATAGTTTAAGTGAGTAGAATAGCATGGCTGAGCATTGTAGCCATAATTAACTATCAGATTTAAAAAGAAATCATAGTCCTCTAATTTTTTATAGTTTAAATAAAAATCATACTTTGGGATATTTTTTTTATTTCTAACTAAAGAGCACGACTCGATATAATTCTCGATATATAGTTTTTCCAGATTAAATTCCCTTGCTTCAAGAAGCATGTCTTGTGTCTCAGCATTCCTCACATTAGAATATACTATGTCTGCTAGGCTATTCTCGGCAACCTTTAACATTTCAGAAATATAGTTGAATTCTAAAAAATTATCACTGTCAACAAAAAGAAAATATTCTCCAGTTATAACTTCTAGTGCCTTATTTCGAGTTGCAACTAACCCAATATTCTGTTGATAAATATACTTTGTTTTTATATACGGACTTCTTTTTAATGTTTCCTCAATAATAACATCTGAATTATCAGTTGAACCATCATTAAAAACATACAACTCTATGTTTTTATAATTTTGTTCAAAGATACTTTCCAAACATTGCTGGATATAAGATGCATGATTATAACAAGTAACAATAACAGAGACTAATGATTCCATATTAAAGTTTCCACTCTCCATTTCTCTTGATTAAACCTGTAGATGAATCCATAGAAGAAAAATCTTGCTTATCAATATCTTTCCTGCGAATCAAAATTACAGGTAAATTCTGATTATCAGCAAAAGCTAACATTCTATGTTCTGCATCTCTAATTGATACCTGTAATGTCAATTTAATATCATTAATCTTATCCATTCTACAAGAATATCGTAACTTCTTATTCCCTACTCCTTGTGTCAAAAAGTTGAAGGAATTATCGTTATAAATCCAAATATTTTTATCAATTTCTGTTAAAGAAAATGCAACATAAGTGCAAATGTCTTTTTTAACATTATAACTAATCTCAAACTCTACAACATCATCTGGGGTAATTTGACTAGCTGATAACAATCGAACTTCTAAATTAGAAATTAGTTCTAATTCTTGACTGGATAAATTACTTGATTCGGTATTACTAGGTTCAGAATGCACGCTAATAATAGCATTGTCCAAACTATATTGATTAGCGACATCATCTGGATTTCCAATTGCTTTTACTAAGCCGTTCTCAATTAACACAGCTTTATTACAATATTTTTTAACTGCACTCATGTCGTGTGTAACAAGAATTGTCGTTTTACCACTTTTTTTACGTTCTAAGAAATAATCATTACATTTACGTTGAAATGCTTCGTCACCAACAGCCAAAACTTCATCAAGAATAAGAATATCTCCTTGAGCTTTAATAGCAACAGAAAATGCCAAACGTACCTGCATGCCACTTGAGTAATTTTTGAGTTTCTGATTCATAAAGTCACGCAATTCTGCGAAATCTACAATATCATCGTACATATCATCAATTTCATCTCGTGAGAAACCAAGAAGTGCACCGTTTAGATAGACATTTTCACGACCAGTTAATTCTGGATTGAAACCAACTCCCAATTCAATAAAAGAAACTAGTTTGCCGTCAACTGTCACACTACCTTTTTCTGGATAATAAATTTGAGAAATAATTTTCAGAAGGGTTGACTTACCTGAACCATTTCGACCAAGAATACCAAAGAAATCTCCCTTTTTAACTTCAAAGGAAATGTCTTTAAGAACGTGTTGTTCCTTGTAACCTTTAATCCCTCTAAACCGATTTACCATGGTGGTTCGTAAACTCTGGGTAGATTCTGTTGGAAGTTTAAAAAACTTACTTACATGCTCTACTTTTACTGCAATATTGTTTTCTATCATTAGAGGATCTCCGCAAATTTTTTAGAATGTTTGTTAAATACGTTGATACCAATTACAAATACAATAATCGGAATGAGGTAAGGTATCAATACTATAGCCTTATTGTTAATAACTTGCCAAACTGGAAGATTCGCTTTATCAATAATAAAATAACGCATATCTTGAATAATTTGTGCCATAGGGTTTAGCATAATTATTTTGGCAGCCAACACGCTTTGATTCATTACAAATGATAGGGAATAAATAATCGGTGTTGCATACATACCCGCCTGCATTATAACTTCCCAAATTTGTGACAAATCACGAAATTTTACAAAGAGCGTTGACAATAGAAAAGCTATACCAGTTGCCAAGAGAAATAGCTCAATAAATAAAGGAACAGCTACAATTACAGTCCAAGAAAATTGTACGCCATTTAAAATTGAAAAGATTAATACAACTACAAGATTTATTGAAAAATTGATTGCTGCTCCAAAGATTGAAGATAAAACAATGATTTCTTTCGGAAAATTCAATTTCCTTAACAAATCACCTCTGTTAACTATGGACACCATTCCCATATTAGTAGCTTCAGAAAAAAAGGACCATATTACATTCCCCAATAATAGAGCCACTGGAAAATGTGGGACATCGCCGCCCAATCGCAAAAAGTGAATGAATACAACATACATAATTGCAAATAACATCAGTGGTTTTAAAATTGACCAAAGGTAACCAATCACTGATCCTTGGTATCGTAATTTAAAATCTGTTTTTATCAATTCTTTTAATAGAATTCTATTTTTAGAGGAAAATAAATCCATTTTTACTCCTTTGCATATGCAAATTTTGTCACAATCAGTGTCGTGAATACTAATGTATGGAAGGTTTTGTTTTTTCTCAATCCATATTTTCTCAAAATCCTGAATCGTTCAAGCATTGGTTTATCCATAATGGTTACAAATGCTTCAATTAACTCTCTATTTGACTGAGATAGAGGCA
>CAYYAV010000168.1:0-4538 GCA_964469865.1 uncultured Fusobacteriales bacterium
TATATGGGAGTTAACCCTGATAAATATATTGCAAGTGTCTATGAAAATATAAGGACAATAGGGAAAATATTTGGCAAAGAGAAAGAAGCTGATGAAAAAGTAGCGGAATTAACTAAGGAAGTTGAAGAAGTAAAAGGGCTGACAGCAAAATTTGATAAAAAAGTATTAATGGCATTAACAAATGATGGAAAAATAAGTGCTTATGGAGCAGGTTCCAGATTTGGATTTGTATTTACCGATTTAGGATTAAAATCAGTAGATGAAGGAATAAAAGTATCTACTCACGGACAGGAAATAAACTATGAATATATAGCAGAAAAAAATCCTGATATAATTTACTATGTTGACAGGGCAAAAATTGCAGGTGGAAGCAAAGATGGTGGAGATGTATTGAAAAATTCCTTAGTTGATGGTACGAATGCAGGAAAAAGCGGTAAAATAATTGCATTAGATCCGGTGACATGGTATATAGTAGCGGGAGGATTCAATTCTACTAAGACACAGTTAAATGAAATAAAAGCAAGCTTAAAATAATGTATTTAAAAGTTATCTTGAAAAATCAGGATAACTTTTTTATTTATAAGGAAAGTAAATTCAGAATGAATAATGTGTAAAATAAATTAAAAAACAGGAGGTGAATGTACATAGCTCAAATATCCCAATATTACATTCAGGGCAATAGTAAATAAATAATCAAGTTATATTGACAAAAATATAAAAATAATTTAAAATTAAGAAAATTAAAATTTCAATTATATTTAAGTAAAAATTTAGATAATAATAAAGGAGATGAAATGTATATAGTAATCGACGGACATATCTAAGGATAAAAAGAAGCATTTTTTGAATTCACTGATGAAAAAGAAAAACGGGTGAGATTTAATTTAAAAGTAAATTTTTTAAATAAAACAGTAAATAAAAGAAGGAGGATTTTAATTGAAAAAGCTGATATTTGTAGTCATAGCTATAACAGTTATGCTATCGTGTAGTAAAAATGAAGATGTAAGTAAAGGGAATGTTTCAGGAGTGACTGCTGATGAACTTCAGATTATTGATGATAAAATGTATAAATATGGGGATAAGAATCCATATACAGGAAACCTTATCATAAAGGATGACAAGGATAGGATAGTCTTTATAGAAACTGTAAATAAAGGTGTTTCCGAAGGGGAAGTAAAAAGCTATTATACGAGCGGTAAACTTAAGGAAAAATATACTGTGAAAAATAACAAGATAGAAGGAAAGTATAAGCTTTCTTCACAGGATGGCAGCATTGTAGTTACGGCAATGTATAAGGGCGGAGAAAAGGAAAGTGAGAAGGCGGTTACAGTTAAGGATAATAAGCCGTTTACAGGAACATATACTGAGACTTATGAGAATGGGAATGTAAATCAGACAGTAAAGTTTGTAGACGGAGTAAGAGATGGGGAGACAATATTCTACTATGCAAGCGGTAAGATTAAGGAAAAGATACCTTATTCAAAAGGCTTAAGGGAAGGGGAGTACTTTTTTTACAATGAGATTGGAGAAGTGATAGGAAAAGGACTGTTTACCAATGATAAAAAAGAAGGGCAGTGGCTTGTATATGATGAAAACGACAGGACCCTGATTGAAAAAAACTATGTAAACAATCTGGAAGAGGGACCTTATAAGGTGTATTTTGAAGATGGGAATATACAGTCGGAAGGGATCTATAAGAACGGAAAACTTGAAGGGGCATATAAGTCGTACTATAAAAGTGGTAAGATAGAAACGGAAGTTAACTATGTAAACGGAAAAAGGGAAGGAAGCTATAAAATAAGCTATGAAAATGGAGCAGTAAAAGAAGCAGGAAATTATAAAGGTGACAAGTTAACAGGAGATATTAATCTAGCCTATGAAAATAATGCGAAAATGGCGACCCTGCATTATACACAGGATGGAAAGAAGACAGGTAAATGGATTTATCTATATCCAAGTGGAAAAGTGCAGCAGGAATTTACATATGAAAATGATAAGCCTGTAGGAACTTATAAAAAATATTATGAGGACGGAAAAGTTGCAGAAGAAGGTAAATATGAAAATGGTCTTCTTCAAGGAGAAGTAAAGATGTACTATGCAAGCGGTAAGCTGGCATCAAAAATACCGTTTGAGCGAAATTCCAAAGAAGGTGAAGCTATATCGTATTTTGAAAATGGAAAAGAAAAGGAAAAGGGGAAATTTGTCCATAATAAATATGAAGGAATAGTAAAAGTATTCTATGATAATGGAGAAACGGCGATAGAACAGACTTACAGGAACGGGAAAAAAGAAGGGGCATACAAAGAATTTTATAAAGGGAATAAACCAAAAGTTGTTGCAAATTATGTAAAAGGAAAAGAAGAAGGTGATTACACAATTTACTATGAAAATGGACAAAAGCAGGTCTTATCAAAATTTAAGGATGGACTTGCAGAAGGGGAATGGATATACTATTACCAGAACGGGAAGGAGAGTAAGAAAATGAACTTTGCTGCAGGAAAAAGAGAAGGGCAGCAGCTGGAATACTATGAAAACGGGAACAGGAAACTGGAATCCCAGTTTAAAGAGAATAAGGAAAATGGGCAGTGGACAGTGTACTTTGAAGATGGAAAGATCTCAACGACATTTGTCTATACAGATGGAGTATTAAATGGAGCCGTAGTAATAAATGATGCGAAAGGAAAAAAGATAGTAGAAGGTAGCTATAAAAATGGGAAAGAAGACGGGAAATGGACATTTTATGATGAGAATGGGAACGTGAAGAAACAGGAGACATACTCACTTGGGAAAAAAATCTAAATGAAAGAAGACGGAGGATTTAAAGATGAGAGGGAATGGAATCAGAAATTACTTCAGAGAAAACTTGATTAAGAAGATAACAGCCTTTGTACTGCTGTTATCTTTTCATATAAATATATTTTCAGAGATAGTACCGGATCCTGCAAGCCTGGCAAGAGCAACTAAGACAGCGACGGGAGTAGACCAGCTGGACATATCAGCTCCAAACTCAAAGGGAATGAGCTACAACTCACTGCTGGAACTGCAGGTAAGTGAACAGGGTCTTATCCTTAATAACAGTAATCAGGTTGTTGTAGACACACAGATTGCGGGTCTGGTTGCAAGAAACAGGAACCTTGATAATAGCGGAACAGCTAACTTAATAATAACAGAAATAGTAGGAAAGAATAAGACAGGAATAAACGGCTATGTAGAAGTAGCAGGAGATAAGGCAGATATAGTAATAGCGAATAGAAATGGAATAAACATAAATGGGGGAGGCTTTCTAAATACAGATAGAGTAACATTAACGACAGGAAAACTGAATATATCAGACGGAGAGCTGAAAACAATAGATGTAAGTAATGGTCAAATAGGGATAGGAGAGGGAGGAATAGATGCCCTATCTCTGAGTGATTTGGAATTAATATCAAAGACAATAGATATAGCAGGGATAATAAAAGGCTCAAAAGAGACAAAATTAAGAATATCAACAGGTGGACAGACTTACGAATACAAGACAAAAGAAGTGAAAAGCAAAGGTAAGACATACAGCGGAATAGCAGTAGACGGGAAAAGTGCCGGAAGTATGTATGCCGGGAAAATAGACATCATTTCAAATGATAAAGGAGCAGGAGTAAACGCAAAAGGGGACTTAGTAAGTGTCGATGATGTAACAATAACGGCAAGCGGAGAAATACAGACAAATAAAGTTCATTCAGAAAAAAGGGTAGTGTATAAGACTCCAAAGAGAGTAAAGATAAGGAAACAGGTAACAGCAGGAGAAAAAGTAGTAATCGAATCGAAAAAAACAGAAATAGATATTGATGCGAAAGTAATAACAGGGTTTTTGAAAGAATCACTGGGAGAAGAATCGTTTGAGAATAAGAGTGAAGAAATAAATATAAATGGAAAAATAGAAGCAAACGGAAAAGTACAGATTGATGCGGATAAGACAAGTAATAAAGGGGAAGTCGTATCAACAGGGAAAATAACTGTAAATGGAACAAGTTTAGATAATACAGATGGAGAAATTAGAAGTACAGGAAAAATTGATATAAATACCCGAAATACGGTAAATAGAAATGGATATATATTAGCAGATGGAACAACGAAAGATGAATCTGATAAATCTAATGCAGATAGTGGAAATAATTCATCACAGATAGGAGCTCCAAATGCTGAATATGGAGTAAACGTAGCAGGAAATCTGGACAATACAGAAGGTGTGATAAAGGGTAGGGAAATTACTGTAAATGGTAGAACAGATAACAATGCAGGAGTATTGGAAAGCAGTGAAGGGATAGTATTAAACGGGAACTTAGATAGCAACAATAAAGGTACAATAAAAAGTAATGATATTACATTTAATGGAAGTAAGATTAATAATGAAAAAGGATTTATACAGGGTTCTTTAAATGACATAAATACAAAAACCTTCATAAATGATAATGGAGTAATAATTACAGACAAGGCACTAAATATCGTATCAATGACGGCAAGTAATGCGAACGGAGAAATTTATGCAAACGGAGATGTAA
>CAYYAV010000169.1:0-4527 GCA_964469865.1 uncultured Fusobacteriales bacterium
CAATGATATCGAAGTCAATTCAGTGATAATAGACTGTATAAGTTTTGTAAGATTTTATTCTGCACATGCCGGAAAAGGAATAAAGGAAAGTAGGCCTACTATGCAGATTTTTGACAGAGCGGAAAAGAAGCTCCTTGAAATGAGTGTAAGTATAGCAGATTATTATCTATTAAAAAAGTATTTCACAAAAAATGAGGTAATAATAGATGACAGTTATAATATTTTTCAATAAGTTAATATTATTTAAAGAATCTGCTTTATTTTTCTCCAAGATAAATTATAATATAAAAAAAGGGATGTTCTTTTTTAATTTTGTAAAGACAAAAAATCTAAAATCTGATATAATGGGTATTAGAAAAAGCGGAAAATTAATTTAAGAAACTGAACAGGAGGGAAAGATGAATCATATTAGGGATATTGATATAGATGTCTATAATGCCATAGCTGAAGAAGAAAAGAGACAGGAAGAAGGAATAGAACTGATAGCTTCTGAGAATTTTGTATCAAAGGCGGTAATGGAGGCAGCTGGATCAGTCTTTACAAATAAGTACGCGGAAGGATATCCTGGAAAAAGATATTATGGAGGATGTGTAAATGCAGATGTAGTTGAGAATCTTGCAATAGAAAGACTGAAAAAGTTATTTGGAGCAAAATATGTAAATGTACAGGCTCATTCAGGTTCACAGGCAAATATGGGAGTATATGTTGCACTCCTTGAACCGGGAGACAAGATATTAGGAATGAGTTTAAGTGCAGGTGGACATTTAACACATGGATATAAGATAAATTTTTCAGGGAAAAACTATATAGGACTGGAATACGGACTTCATCCTGAAACAGAATTAATAGATTACGAAGCTGTAAGAAAAATAGCATTAGAAGAAAAACCGAAGATAATAGTAGCAGGAGCAAGTGCGTATTCAAGAATAATAGATTTTAAAAAATTTAAGGAGATAGCTGATGAAGCAGGAGCCTATCTAATGGTTGACATGGCTCATATTGCAGGACTTGTCGCGGCAGGAAGGCACCCGAATCCACTGGAATATGCTGATGTTGTAACTTCAACAACACACAAGACACTGAGGGGTCCACGTGGAGGAATTATCCTGACTGATAATGAAGAGATTGCAAAAAAGATTGACAGGACAATATTTCCCGGAATACAGGGCGGACCGTTAATGCATATAATAGCTGCAAAGGCAGTAGCATTTAAAGAAGCTTTATTACCTGAATACAAGGAGTATCAGGAACAGGTCATAAAAAATGCAAAGGCTTTAGCTGAAGTATTGACAGCAGGAGGGTTAAGGATAGTAAGCGGAGGGACTGATAATCATCTGATGCTGGTGGACCTGAGGTCTAAAGGAGTTACAGGGAAAGATGCTGAAGAAGTCCTGGAAAAAGCAGGTATTACATGTAATAAGAATGCTATACCTAATGATCCCGAAAAACCTTTTATAACAAGTGGAATAAGGCTTGGAACGCCATCAATAACAGCAAGGGGGATGAAGGAAAAAGAGGCTGAAAAAGTTGGGTATATGATATTGAAAGTCCTTGAAAATATAAATGATGAATCTAAAATATCAGAAGTAAGGCAGGAAGTACTTCAGCTGACTAAAGAATTTCCCCTATATAGGGATAAATAAAATCACAGATGTGTAAGGAGATAGATAAGTGAGGAATAATGGTAGAAGAAATGATGAAATGAGAGAAGTAAGAGTTACAAGAAACTATATTATCCATCCTGAAGGTTCTGTACTTATAGAGTTCGGAAATACAAAGGTAATATGTAATGCCACAGTGGAAGAAAAGGTTCCGCCTTTTCTGAGGGGTACGGGTACAGGATGGATAACAGCTGAGTACAGTATGCTTCCAAGGGCTACAAACAACCGGGTACAGAGAGAAGCTTCCAAAGGGAAAATAATGGGAAGGACCATGGAAATACAGCGTCTTATCGGAAGAGCATTAAGAGCATCCGTTGATCTTGAAAAAATAGGAGAAAGAACTATAATAATAGACTGTGATGTCATCCAGGCTGACGGAGGGACAAGAACAGCTTCTATAACAGGGGCCTATCTTGCAATGGAACTTGCCATTGAAAAGCTGATAGATGAAGGCAGATTAAAAGAAATGCCTATAAAATCTAAAGTAGCAGCTATCAGCGTAGGAAGGGTAAAAGATGAGATTCTTCTGGATCTTGAGTATGAAGAAGATTCGAAGGCTGATGTCGATATGAATATAGTAATGAATGATAAAGGTGAATTTATTGAGCTTCAGGGTACCGGAGAAGAAGCTGCATTCACTAGAGAAGAACTTCTTGATTTCGTTGAGATTTCAAAGAATGCCTTTGAAATACTGTTTAGTTTATAATGTTAATTTTAAGATGAAATGGAAAGGTAAGATGAAATATGAAGGAAAGAAAGACTCCTGAAAAAATATTGGAAGAATACCTTCTGGCTGTAAAAAAAGGAGATACCGAAGCTATGGTAAACATAGGTCTTCTCCTGGAAGAACAGGGAAAGACCGAAGATGCTAAGAAATGGTATCTGAGGGCAATAGAAAGAGGTAATATGAAAACGGCAGGAAACTTGGCTTTCCTATATGAAGCTGAAGGCAATCTGAAGGAAGCGGAAGAAATACTCCTTAAAGCTTCCAAATCTAATGATCCCGATTCCATGAATAACCTCGGGATATTCTATGAAAACAGGAACAGGAACAGGGATGCAGAAAAATGGTATCTGAAGGCCATAGAGGCAGGACAGGAAGATGCACTCAGTAATCTCGGATTTCTCTATAATAATGTCCTGGGAGAAAATGTAAAGGCCGAGGAGTATTTTCTGAAAGCAGCTGAAAAAGGAGATGCTAATGTGATGAATGCACTTGGGATGATATATTCTTCAAGAGGTCAGATTGAAAAAACAGAAGAATGGTTTTTAAAGGGTGCCAATCTTGGAAACATGGAATCAAGGAAAAATCTGGTTATCCTTTATGAATACCAGGGAAAATTCGATGAAGCAATGAAATATAAAGACTGAAAATAAGAAAAAAGAAAGGAGATGTATGATTAGAAAATTATTATTGATATTTAAAATCCTGTTTATTATAGTAGCTTTAAATATCCAATCATACAGCAAGGTGAAAACTATGAATGTAAAATTTAAGACAACAAAAGGAGAAATAAATATAGTCCTATTTCCTGAAAAAGCCCCTGTAACTGTGGCAAGCTTTGTAAATCTGATACAGCACAGATATTATGACGGGTTGAAATTCCACAGGGTAATAGATGATTTTATGGCACAGGGAGGAGATCCTACAGGAACGGGAATGGGAGGACCTGGATACAGGTTTGAAGATGAGACTTCAAATGGACTTGTCTTTTCTGTACCGGGGAAACTGGCTATGGCCAATGCCGGTCCAGGAACAAACGGAAGTCAGTTTTTTATAACAACAGTTCCTACTGAATGGCTTAATGGAAATCATACAATTTTTGGTGAAGTTCTAACTGAAAAAGACCTGGAAGTTGTAAAAAGACTTTCAAATGGAGATGTAATGGAAGAAGTGACTGTTTCAGGGGATGGAATTAAAGAATTACTAGAAAAATATAAGGATAGGGTATCCGAATGGGATGAGGCATTAAATTTGAATTCCCGAAAAACTATGAATAATAAATAAAAAAATTGAATATCCTGATTTCCTCCTAGAGTACTCCTAGAGTATAAGGAGAATTCGATATTAAGATTTATTTTAATGGAAGAATTAAAAAAAGACTATCTCATTTTATCTGAGATAGTCAGGATATTTAGAATAGTTTCTATAAAATTTGGGATATTCTTGCTGAACCCAAAATTTTTATTTTGAGATGGGTTCTCATACAGATGTATTCTATAGATAATTTTTCATTTCTATCAATTCTACTAATACAACGTTTTAATTTTTTAGATATTTAGTCTTATTAATACACAATATCTATACTTATATCTGCTTATGATGTATCCCAAAAAGCAAACGAGAATTTAACAATTTCTCAATCCACAATATTTACCTGTACCTGCTTGTGATGCTGCCCACAAAGAAAAACAAGAATTTAACATTAGTACAGACATGACCATTAATATTAAAATTTTTATTTTATTCATCTTTCCTTCTCCTCATACTTAGAATAATTTTGTATCCTATATCCACCACAATGCAGAACAAGAACTTAATATTATTACAGATGCAGCCATTAATATTAAAATTTTTACTTTATTCATCTTTCCCACTCCTTACATTACAATAATTTTTAGTTTTCTAGATTGTTGAAAATCTTCTCTTTTATCATTTTCAAAATTCCTTATAAAAAAAGTTGAATGGAAATTCAACTTTTATTTTAGTCCCTTATTATAATCTATACAAGCCGTTTGTGATCCTAATTCACATCTCAGTGCTGTACTACAATTAAATAATGACATCATCAAAGCTGTAATAACTAATATTTTGAATATTCTTGACATACTGCCTCCCTTCTAAGCAAAATTATGTTATATATAT
>CAYYAV010000170.1:0-4470 GCA_964469865.1 uncultured Fusobacteriales bacterium
AGTCATTTATTGCATCTAAAGGATGGCATATACAGTTTAACATTATTTCAAGTGATACACTGAAGGAAGCTCAGATTCAGCCTGAAAAGCACAGGGATATAATAGTGAGGGTTGCAGGATACTGTGCACAGTTTGTAACTCTTGATAAGACAACACAGTGTGATATTATTTCAAGGACTGAGCAGAAACTTTAAAGAAATTATTCTTGAAAATACCTTCTAACAATGATATAATTTTAACAAAGGTAATAAAGCAATTAAGTTAAATATTATTTAGGAGGAAACTATGGCTAAAAAGACAGTAAAAGATTTAGATGTAAAAGGAAAAAAAGTATTGGTAAGGGTTGATTTTAATGTACCTATAAAAGACGGGGTAATTACTGATGATAACAGGATTACAGCAGCGTTGCCGACTTTGAAGTATATCCTTGAAAATGGTGGAAAGGTAATAGCGTTTTCTCATCTGGGGAAAGTCAAGGAAGAAGGAGATAAGGCTTCAAAGACTTTGGCACCTGTGGCAAAAAGACTGGAAGAGGTTCTAGGAAAGCCTGTAAAATTTGTTCCTGAAACAAGAGGAGCAGCTTTAGAAGCAGCTGTTGCCGAATTAAAGGACGGGGAAATATTAATGTTTGAAAATACAAGATTTGAAGATCTGGATGGAAAGAAGGAATCTAAGAATGATCCGGAATTAGGTAAATACTGGGCATCATTGGGGGAAGTGTTTGTAAACGATGCATTCGGAACAGCACACAGGGCTCATGCTTCAAATGTCGGAATTGCTTCAAATATTGCTGATTCTGCAGTCGGATTCCTTGTAGAAAAAGAAATAAACTTCATAGGAGGAGCTGTAGATAATCCTGTAAGACCTCTGGTAGCTATCTTAGGAGGAGCAAAAGTTTCTGATAAGATAGGGGTTATAGAAAATCTGCTGGATAAAGCTGATAAAGTAATCATTGGTGGAGGGATGATGTTTACATTCCTGAAGGCTTTAGGAAAGAACACAGGGGCATCATTGCTGGAAGCTGATAAGGTGGAACTGGCTGCATCACTTATTGCAAAGGCAAAGGATAAAGGTGTGGAACTGCTGTTGCCTATAGATACAGTTGTTGCAAAGGAATTTAAGAACGATACAGAATTTAAGACAGTTTCCGTAGACGAAATTGAAGACGGATGGATGGGTCTTGATATAGGGGAAGCAAGCATAAAATTATTTGCTGATGCTTTAAAAGGTGCAAAGACAGTAGTATGGAACGGACCTATGGGAGTATTTGAAATGCCTAACTTTGCTAAGGGGACTATAGGAGTATGTGAATCTATAGCTAATCTGGAAGATGCAACTACTATTATAGGTGGAGGAGATTCTGCAGCTGCTGCGATTCAGCTGGGATATGCTGAAAAGTTCTCACATATTTCTACAGGAGGAGGAGCATCCCTTGAATATCTTGAAGGAAAAGTATTACCTGGAGTGGATGCTATTGCTAATAAATCATGCGGATGCGGATGTAAATAGATTTTATGGAAGTATCGGTGTAACTTTTGTTATGTCGATACTTTTTTTATTATAAAATCGAGGTATACTTAAATTAGAAGATAAAAAATAAAGGAGACGGAATTATGAAAAAACTATTTTTATTAGGGCTGACAGCAATGATATTTTCTGTAGGAAGTCATTTATCAGCTAAATCTACAGGCAGACCTATAGAACTGACAGTAGTACATATTAATGATCATCATTCACATCTGGAAGAAGAAAAGATGACATTGAAACTGAACGGGAAAGATATTACTGTCACTGTAGGAGGGATACCGAGGATAGCTCAGAAGATATCCGATGTCAAAAAGAAAAACAGAAATACCCTTGCACTACATGCAGGAGATGCCCTTTCAGGAACATTGTATTATACACTGTTTCAGGGAAAAGCTGATGCAGCATTGATGAATACTGTAAAATTTGACTATTTTACATTGGGGAATCACGAATTTGACGACGGTAACAGTGTACTGAAATCATTTCTTGATGAACTGAAGATACCGGTAGTCTCTGCTAACGTGGTACCTGATAAAGGAAGTGTCCTGGAAGGGAAGTGGACACCTTATTCCATAAAAAGGATAGGGGGACAGGATATAGCTATAGTCGGACTGGATGTCGTAGGTAAGACTATAGAATCATCAAGTCCGGGAAAAGATATCAAGTTTAATGATGAAGTTGAAACAGCAAGGAAAATAGTTGATGAGCTTCAGGGCAAGGGAATTAACAAAATAATCTTCTTATCACATGCAGGATATGAAAAGAATGTTGAAATAGCAGAAAAAGTACCGGGAATAGACCTTATAATAACAGGGGACACTCATTATCTGATGGGTAAGGAATTTTCTGAATTTGGATTAAAGCCTGTGGTAGAGGAATATCCTAAGAAGGTGACTTCTCCTTCAGGAGAACCTGTATATGTAGCTGAAGCATGGAACTACAGCTATCTTTTAGGAGAAATGAAAGTAAAGTTTGATGCCAGAGGTGTAATAACTGATCTAGCTGCAACGCCTCAGATATTGATAGGAGACAGTTTCTTTGAAGTTAAGAATGAAAAAGGGGAAAAAGTACAGTTAAATGATATGGAAAAAGCAGAAGTACTGAAATTCATAAAAAATCATAAGAATATAGAAATTGTAAAAAATGAACCGGCCTCTCAATCTGTTCTTGAAAAATATAAAAAGGAGAAAACAGAACTTGGAAAACAGACTATAGGAAAAATAAAGGATGTTATTCCAGGAGGATCTGAAAACAGGATACCTAGTGAGAAGAATCCAGGAGGGTCATTTGCGACTACACTGGTAGCAGAAGCCGTTTTAAATACCCTTCAGAATATGGGAACAGGGAATGTGGATTTTGTTATAATGAATTCAGGGGGAGTGAGAATAACTCTTGAACCGGGAGATTTTACAACCGATCAGGCATATACGCTGCTTCCGTTTACTTCAAATACTGTCTATACAATGAAGATAACAGGAGCTGAAGTTAAGCAAGTATTAGAAGATGCACTGAACTTTGTATTTACAGGAGGATCATCAGGGGCATTCCCTTATGGAGCGGGAATAAGATATGAGGCTACAAAGGAAGGGACTCATGGAACAAGAGTCAAGAAAGTAGAAGTATTTGACAGAAAATCCGGCAGATGGGTAGCAATAGACAATAACAGGACTTATGTTCTAGGAACAAACTCATATATAGCATCAGGAAAAGACGGGTATGCGACTTTCGGTAAGATCACTTCGGATCCTGGCAGGGGTGGAACAGATACTTATCTTGGAGATGCAAAGGCATTTATCGATTATCTGAAAGCTAAAAAGGAATTAGGGAAACCTGAATCTTCAAATGTGATATTTAAATACTGATAAAAATCCAATTTATATAATAATTAATATAGTTAAAGAATATAGGATGTTTTATTTTTTGAAAAGACTGTAAATCATTTTATATTCTTTTCTATCTAGAAATCCTTTATGCACAATCAAACAGATTAAGGTTAAGGAGGGAAAATAATTAGAAGAAAATATACGAAAAGGAGGAGATAATGCATTGAAAGACTGTATGTCAATAAAGGAAGTTCAATATCTGATAAAACATATTGAAGCAGGTACTTTAGAAGAAAAAGGAGATGAAAGTACACCTCCGGAAAAAAAGGAAAATATACAGAGATTAGTATTAAAGCTAATTGAAGAATTTGGAGAACTGGCTGAAAATATTAGAAAAGATGTAAGATACGATGGTGAAAATATAAAGGGGACTATAGAAGAAGAACTGTTTGACATCTTCTATTATATTATCGCCATAGCCAATGACTACAAGATCGACCTGGAGGAAGTCTTCCATATCAAGGACAGGGTAAACAGGGAAAAATACAGGAGGGGATTTTCCCTGGAGGAAGCAAGGGAAGAATATAGAAAAAAGAAAGTAGGGATAAATAAATGAAAAAATGGGTATCATCAATGCTATTAGTGCTGTCTATCGGACTATATGCTAAGGAAGTTAATATAAAAATTTTAGGGACATCAGATGTACATGGAAGGATTGTACCTTGGAGCTATGCAGCAGATGAAGAGGATAAATCAGGATCCTATGCACAGATTTCCACTTATGTAAAGGAAGTAAGGGCTGCAAATAAAAATGTAATACTGGTTGACGTAGGAGATGAAATCCAGGACAACTCCATAGATGTGTTTGCTTCTGAAAAGAACCATCCTATACCGAAAATCCTGAATTATATGAAATATGATGTCTTTGTACTGGGGAATCATGAATTTAATTTCGGGATGCCTGCATTAAACGGCATCTTAAAAGATATAAAGGCAAAAAAACTGACTGCCAATTTCTATCATAAGGATGGTAGGAGATATCTGGCTCCGACTGCGATAATAGAGAAGGAAGGAGTAAAAATAGGGATAATAGGGCTTACGACTCCGATGTCTGCAAAGT